>JAYVXM010000055.1:0-2567 GCA_043785205.1 Bdellovibrionales bacterium | reverse complement strand
ACAAAGATGAGGCGAGGCGCGAGAGTGTGGCCGGATTACTCGTCGGAAGGGGGTTCGGAATGCCCCTTGTGATCGGTGACGATTTCTTTGTGCTTCTTCAGCTGCTTTTCAAGCCGCGTGATCGCCATGTCGATCGTCGCGTACACTTCGTCCGCCCGGCCTTCGCCGAAAAGATCGATATGACTCCCGACGGCGTGGCAGTGGGAGATGAACTCGTCATGCTCCTTCGAGAAGTTCCAGGTGACGTGAACCTTTCCGTCGAAATATTTTTTCAATTTCGCCGATTTTTCCGATGCGTATTCGCGCAGGCTATCGGAAGCGTCCAGATGCTTGAAATGAATGTCGACGATCATGGTCTAGCCCTCGTCGTTCGACTATAGAACTTTTTTGCGCTTACTCGAAGAGAGAATTCCGAGCATATCGCGGTATTTCGCGACGGTACGGCGCGCGATATCGATATTGTCCTTCGACAAAAGCTCAACGATCTTTTGGTCGGAGAGCGGATTCTTGGGATCCTCTTTGGAGACGAGTTGGCGGAGCTTATCCTTGACCGCTTCGCTTGCGAGCGATTCGCTTCCGTCGGAGGACTGAATCGAAGAGTTGAAAAAATATTTCAGCTCGAAAATTCCGACCGGCGTGTGTACGTACTTATTCGTCGTGACACGAGAGATCGTCGACTCGTGCATGCCGATGTCGTTCGCGACGTCCTTCAAGATCATCGGCTTGAGCATCTGCACGCCCTTGTCGAAGAAGTCGCGCTGGCGCTTTACGATCGCGTCGGTGACCTTATAGATAGTCTTCTGGCGGTTATGAATCGAACGGATCAGCCATACGGCGGACCGAAGTTTTTCTTGAACATAGTCCTTCGTGTCCTTGCTGCTCTTGGTCGGGTCGGCCTTCGCATTCTGAAGGACCGACTTATAATACGGCGAAATGCGGAGCTTCGGGAGGCCGTCCTCGTTCAGCGAAATCACGAACTCGTCGGCGACCTTGTACACGTAAATATCCGGCGTGATGTAATGCGTGTCGCCCGAAACGAAGTTCCGGCCCGGCTTCGGTTCGAACTCCATGATCACGCGGGTCGCGTCGGTGACCGCGGTAAGGGAAACGCCGAGGGTCTTCGCCACGCCGGCATAGTTTTTCTTTTCGAGGTCGGAAAGGTGCTCGGAGATGATCCGTTCGACGAGCTCCTGGCGCGGGGAAAGGAATTTCGCCTGGAGGAGGAGGCACTCGCGGAGATCGCGCGAGCCGACGCCGACGGGATCGAAATTCTGAATCATCTTCAGGACTTCTTCGGCGTCTTCGAGCTCGAGGCCCGATTCCCGAGCGATATCCTCGAAGGACGCGTTCAAGTAGCCTTCGTCGGAAAGGTTCCCGACCACGAGCTCGCCGAACTTCTTTTCGTCGTCGGTCAAGCTCGTCATCGAGAGCTGCCACATCAGGTGCTCTTCGAGGGTCGACGTCTTCGTTAGCGCGTTTTCGAAACTCGGAAGGTCGTCGAGGCTTTCCTTCATCGAAGGCGCCGTCATCGACGACGAGTTGTAGTCGTCGATGTAATTTTCCCAGTTCATGTCGTCGGCGTTTTCCGCGGGCGCCGCGATCTGTTCTTCTTTCGGTTTTTCGGCGCCGAACGCTTCTTCGTCGCGCGTTTGCTGACCCTCGGCGTCGAGGCCGCCGTCTTCCGTCTGGGTATCGCCTTCGGATCCGGTTTCACCGTCCGGAACTTCTCCGAGCTCTTCCAGGACCGGGTTTTCGACCAGCTCCTGGTTCACGACTTCCATGAGCTCCATACGATTCAGCTGGAGCAGCTTGATCGCCTGCTGGAGCTGGGGAGTCATCACGAGTTGTTGGCTTAGTCTTAAGCCCTGTTTGATCTCTAAAGCCATGAAGAGGGGAGTTCCTTAAACCGGTCCGGGTCGATGAGCGATCCTAAAGTCATCTTCCGAATCGCCTAAAATTGAAAGTTTTCCCCGAGATACTTTTCCCGCGCGATGGGACTCTGCGCGATTTCTGCCGGGGTGCCTTTCTCGATGATTTTACCATCACTCAGCAAATAACCAATATCGCAAATCGCTAACGTTTCTCTTACGTTGTGGTCGGTGATCAAAATTCCAATGCCCCGCTTCCTCAACGTTTGAATCATTTTTTGGATATCGGCGACCGCGAGCGGGTCGATTCCCGCGAAAGGCTCGTCGAGAAGCAGAAATTTCGGGTCGAGCGCGAGCGCACGTGCCACTTCGACGCGCCGGCGCTCGCCCCCGGAAAGCGTGAAGGCTTTTTGTCGGGCAATATGCCCGATATTGAACTCGCCGATCAGGCTCTGGAGCCGTTTATTACGCTCCGTGTGATCGAGGTCGAGCGTCTCGAGGACGGCGAGAATATTCTGTTCGACGGTCATTCGCCGAAAAACACTCGCCTCCTGGGGAAGGTAGGCGACGCCCATCCGGGCGCGCTCGTGCATCGGGAGTTCCGAAACCTCCTTCCCGTCGAGGAGGATTCTTCCGGCGTCGGCCTTTACGAGCCCGACGACCATGTAGAACGAGGTAGTTTTTCCGGCGCCGTTCGGT
>JAYVXM010000054.1:0-8509 GCA_043785205.1 Bdellovibrionales bacterium | reverse complement strand
GCGGGGAAAGGGAACCGATCTCGAAACGGATCATAGTGGTGAATCTCCTCCTTCATTATCGGAGGAGAAGGAGCGGCCGGATATTCGCGTTCGGAATCGGATCGAAAAGCGATTTCGCCGGTTTAAGTTCCCGGAAATACGGCGATTTCCAGCTTCGGCGCCGGGGCCGGGGACGGATCGGTCCTCGCCGCAGAAAAACGTTCACATTTCAAAGTCGGCTCAGGCTTTCGCGCGGTCGAGAAACCCAACGACGTCCGTCCAGAGCCGCTTCGCCTGGGCGCCCGCCGGGTAGGCGTAGAACGCGTGGTTTACGCCGGGATAGACCTTGAGACGGTCCGCCTGGCCGAGCTTGGCGAAGGTCGCCGCGAGTCGCTCGGAATCGCCGATGACCGGATCGCGCTCGCCAACGGGCACGAAGAACTCTGGAAATCCGGACGGGAGGACGCCGTTTCGCGCGGCGATCTCCCGGAGGACGACGAGCGGATCCGCGAGGGTCCAGTCGGCCGCGTTTCCAGTTCCGAACTGAGGAAGGTACCATCTCCGAATCTGGGCGACGCGTGTCCGGGCGAGGGAGTGACAGCGCTCGTCACCCGCGAATCGATCGACGTTCGCGACTTCGTAGTAGCCGCAGTGGGCGATCGCCGCCTTCGGAAGGGCGGACGGAATTTTCGGTAGGACGACGGGCGAGGGAAACTTCGCGAGGCCGAAGAGGTAGAGGGAGAGACTCAGCACGAAGCCGGAGCCGGAGCTTTCCCCGATCAACGAGATCCGGTCGAGATCCCCGCCGTACTCTTCCGCGTGGGCGACCATCCAAGCGTACGCGACCGCGGCGTCGGTGAGTCCGGACGGAAACGGATGCTTCGGAATCACCCGGTAGTCGATGCAGAACACGATCCGTCCCGACTCCGCGAGCCGCGCCGCCGCGGCGGCGTGGCTGTCTTTCGAGAAGTAGCGAAAGCCCCCGCCGTGAATGAGGAGCGAAACCGGAAGCTTCGCCCCCGCGAGACGCTCCCTCGGAAGGTAGACGTCGAGTCGTTGGGCCTCGCCCGTTCCGTAGGCGATATTTCTCCGCCGTTCGACTTTTTTCCCGTCCACGAAGAACGGCGCCGCGATCGCGCCGAAGTACGAAGCGGATTTGAGCGCGAAAGTGACGAGAAATCCGGGAATTCGCACGTTCTACCGCCTTACTTGAACGGATCGGCGAGTTCGAGGGTTTCTTCTCGCCCCGGACCGACCGAGAGGAGGATCACCGGGACGCCGGTGAACGATTCGATCTTCCGGATGTATTCCCGAAGTTCGGTCGGGAGATCGTCGAAGCCGCGGACTTTCTTCGCGTCGTAGTCAGGCCAGCAGGGATAGATTTCGTAATTCGGAACGATTCGGGCGAGGTCTTCCGCGCGCGAGGGAAGGTCGTAGACCGTGGTTCCACCGATCGAGTAGCTCGTACAGACTTTCAGTCCGTCGAGGCCGTTCAGGACGTCGGCCTTCATCAGCGCGAGGCCGGTGAGTCCGTTCACCTCGACCGCGTACTTCAGCGCCACGAGGTCGAGCCAGCCGATCCGGCGTTTCCGACCAGTCGTCGCGCCGAACTCCTGGCCGATCGTTCGAATTTTCTCGGCGAGCGCGGGCTCCGTCACTTCGATTTCCGTCGGGAAGGGACCCGAACCGACGCGCGTAAGGTAGGCCTTCGCGATTCCGATCACGGCGCCGACCGCGCCCTCGCCGACCCCGGAGCCCGTGAGGGCGCCGCCGGCGATCGTGTTCGAGGAGGTGACGAACGGGTAAGTCCCGTGATCGATGTCGAGAAGGGTTCCCTGAGCGCCCTCGAAGAGGATTGCTCGCTTATGGGCGAGGGCCGTCATGAGGATCGTTTTCACATCCGTCACGTAGGGGCGGAGTTTTTCGCCGAGCCCGACGCAGGTTTCGAAACACGACTCGAGCTCGATCGGCTCGGCGCCGTAAAGATTCTTCAGGAGGACGTTCTTCTCTTCGATCGCGTGCGCGATCTTCGCCTTCAGCGTCTTCGGATCGAGAAGGTCGGCCACGCGAATTCCGCAGCGGGAGACCTTATCCTCGTACGCCGGGCCGATTCCGCGAACCGTCGTTCCGATCTTTCCGCCGGCCGCTTTCGCCTCCCGGACGGAGTCGAGAAGCCGATGATAAGGAAGGATCACGTGGGCCCGGTCCGAGACGCGTACGCGATCGAACGGGCGACTCGCGATCGCTCCGCTCGCAAGGAGCGAGTCGATCTCCTTGAAGAAGACCTCGGGATCGAAGACGACGCCGTTCGCGATCAGGCAGATCTTGTCCGCGTGAAGGATTCCGCTCGGGATCAGATGGAGGACCGTCTTTTTTCCGTTCACGACGAGGGTGTGGCCGGCATTGTTTCCGCCCTGATACCGCACGATATATTCGGCCTTCGCCGAATAAAGGTCGACGACCTTTCCTTTTCCCTCATCTCCCCACTGGGCTCCGACGATCACCACATTCTTCAAGCGATTGCTCATCAGTTCAAGACCCCGGTGCGTGCACCTTCGTTAAAGAACGCTAAAACTTGCTGAGCGGCCTGGGCGGCGACCCGTTGTTTCGCCTCTGCCGTGGCGCCGCCGAGGTGGGCGGTCACGACGAAGCGCGGATGCGCGAGAAGTTCCCGCGTCGTCGGATCCGCGAATTTCGGCGGCTCGTGTTCGAAGACGTCGGTGGCCGCTCCGGCGAGGTGTTCCGATCGGAGCGCGGCGAGGAGCGCTCGCTCGTCCACGATTCCACCGCGGGAGGCATTTACGAGGTAGGATCCCTTGCGCATCCGTCCGATCGCCGCGCCGTCGAAGAGCCCGACGTTCCGTTCTTCCTTGGGAATATGGATCGTGACCCAATCTGCCTCCGCGAGGACTTCGTCCTGGCTGCGCGCGAGCTTGAAGCGCATTTCCAGGTATTTGAACTTCGGCGGAAAGGCGGACATCGACGAGATCGCGGTATCGTAACCGACGACAAGCATCCCGAGCGCCATCGCTTTTTCGGCCACGATCCTTCCGATGTTTCCGAGGCCGATGATTCCGAGGATTTTTCCGTGAAGCTCGGTCCCGACGAAAGCCGGCCCGCGGTCCCAGTTTCCGGCGCGGATTCCGTGGTAGCTCTGGGGAATCGAACGGGCGAGCCCGAGCATGAGCCCGAGGGTCATCTCCGCCGCCGAGAGCGAGTTCGCGGTCGGGCAGTTCAGGACCGAAACGTTCTTCGCGCGCGCGGCCGCGACGTCGATATTATCGTACCCGGCGCCCGCCGCGACGACGAGTTTCAGCCGCGGCGCCCGTTCGAGCACCTCCGCGGTGACGAGCGTCATCGAGCGGGTGATGAGGGCGTCGTATCCGTTCGCGATCCGGAGGAGCTCCGCCGGCGGCGTCGATACGCGAGCCTCGATCTCGAAATCCGGGTGCGTCTTCAGAAGGTCGATGCCTTCCTTCCCGAGGCCGTCCGTGATGAGGATCCGCGTCTTCAAACGCGGGCCTCCGCGAAGATTTTCAGGGCGGCGCCGACGCCGGTCCCGAAGACGACAGGATGACCGAGCTCCGCGAGGACGAGCTCGAGGCAGGAGATTCCGGTCGTGATGTCGAATTCGCCGCAGTAACCGAAATGGGATAGGCGGAAGATCTTTCCTTCGAGTTCGTCCTGACCGCCGGCGATCGTCACGCCGTATTTATCGCGCATGAGTTTAGGGATTTTTTTTCCGTCCTTCACCGTCGGCGGGACGACGACGGCCGAGACGGCCGGGGATGGCGATTTTTTCGCGAGGAGCTCGAGACCGAGCGCGGCGATCGCCGCGCGGGTCGCGCGGGCGAGCGTTTCGTGGCGCTTGAACACCTCCGGAAGGCCTTCTTCCTTCAACATGCGCAGCGATTCCGCGAGCCCGAGGACGAGCGAGATCGCCGGCGTCCAGGCGGTTTGATTCGTTTCGTGCGCCTTCCGTTCCTTCGCGAGGTCGAAGTAGAATTTCGGTAGGTCGGAGGTTTCGGATTTTTTCCAAGCGGCGTCGGAGAGCGCGATGAACGCGAGGCCGGGCGGAATCATCATCGCTTTCTGGGATCCGGTGATCATCACGTCGACGCCCCACGCGTCCATCGGGAGATCCATCACGCCGAGCGCGGTGATCGCGTCGCAAACCGAGAGCATTCCGCGCTTCTTCGCGAGCTCCGTGATTTCCTTCACTGGCATGCGCGAACCGGTCGACGTTTCGGAGGCTTGGAAAAGCACGGCTTTCGCGTCGAGATTCGCGTCGAGGACTTTCGCGAGCGCGGCGGGATCGACCGCGTCACCGGCTTCGAGTTTCATTTCGACCGGCGCGAGTCCGTAAACTTTCGCAATCTTCGTCCAGCGTTCGCCGAACTTTCCGCCGTTCACGGTCACGACTTTTTCACCACGTCGGAAGAGGTTCGACACGGCCGCGTCCATCGCGCCGGTGCCGGTCGCGGTCAGCAAGATGACCTCGGCCTTCGTTTGAAAAATCCACTTCAGGCCCTCGCGGACTTCGGCGAAGCTGCGTTCGAACCCCGGGGTCCGATGGTGCGGAATCGGCTGCCCGAGAATCGCGGCGACGCGCTCGGGAACGGGGGTGGGACCGGGCGCGAGAAGATAATTCTTTTTCATGACCGTCCGAATCTAACGGAAAACCGGTCGAGATACGAGGTCCCGGGGTGATTTAGGCGGATACTTTCGGGAAAAAAACGGAAAACTGACTTCCGACTCCGGGCGTCGTATTCACTTCGATGCGCGCGTGGTGGACGTCGGCGATCTTCTTGATGATCGAAAGGCCTAATCCCGACCCCTTCACTGGGGAATTCTCGACTTTCGGGGAGCGCCAGAACCGCCCATAGAGGCGTTCCTTTTCCTCCGGTAGGAAGCCTTCCCCCTGGTCGGTGACTCGGAACTGAATCGTTTCCGCGCGATCGCGGATTTCCACGGCCACCGTCGTTTCATCGCGGGTGTATTTCAGGGCGTTGTCGATGAGCCCTTCCATGAGCGTTCGGATCAAGTCGAAGTCGCCCGGCACGGAATAATCCGCGTCCTCGCCCCCTTCGAATCGGAAAGTGAGTTTCGTCTTCCGTTTGAGGAGGGAGGCGTGGCGCTGCATCCGGGAGACGACTTCGATCGCGAGCTCGTCGAGGCGGGCGGGATGCATCTCGAGGTGTCCGGTTTGGCCCGATTCGAGGCGCGCGATGACGAGGAGCTGTTCGACCATGCGGGAAAGGTAGGTGATTTCCTGGGATGCGCTTTCCATGAAGGCCTCAAGTTCGGCCGGTGACCGGTGTTCCTTTCTCGCCATGTCGAGCTCTCCGCGCAGGATCGCGAGCGGCGTCTTCAGCTGGTGAGAAGCGTCGGAAACGAAGGCTTCCTGCGAGACGAAGGCCTTCTGGAGTCGATCCAGAAGGCCGTTCAGAGGCGTGGCGAGCTCGTACCTCTCGTCCTTCACCCGGGGAACGGGGAGGCGCTGGTCAATCCGCCTCGCGGTAATCTCCTTCGCTTTCTGGATGATGTCGACGATCGGGCGGACCGCGCGGCTCGAAAGGGTGTAGGAGAGAACGCCCGCGATCCCGAGGGTCGCCGGAATCGAGAGAAAGAAGAACGCGAAGAGCGCGCGCCGTTCTCGTTCGAGGAGGAGCATCGGGCTCGCGACTTGGAGGATGAAATCGTTCGGCCCGGGTTGGTCGATGAAGACGTTCGCGATACGGTAGCGGGTTCCCCGGATTCCTTTGATCTGGAGGGTTTGGGTATCGAAGGACGCTTTATTCCGAAGGACTTCGTCGCGTTCCTCGTCGCCCATCGGAAGCTCGGCCTCCCCGAGGTCGCGCGATTTCGCGACGACGATTCCGCGCATCGTACGGAGCTGAATCACGGTTCTTTCGAGCGCGAACGGAAAGATCTTTTCGTCGGCCTTCTTGATGTCTTCCGAGAGGAAAACTTGCCCGAGAATATTCACGTTCAGCGATTTCGCGATGTCGATCGCGTAATTATAGAGCGCGGTATCGAATTCCGTTTCGTGGACCTTCACGAAATTTCGATAAAGAACCACCGAATACGCGACCAGCGTCGTGCCGAGTACGAATAGGAGGAGCGAAACGAGCTGGGCTCGAAATCCGAGTTTTCGAAAGAGGAGGAACGGATTAATGCGCTTCGCGCTTAAGGACATATCCTACGCCGACGACGGTATGAATCAGCTTCATCGGGTAGGGTTGGTCGACCTTCTTCCGAAGCATGTTGATGTAGACGTCGATGACGTTCGAATCGCTGTCGAAACGCGCATCCCAAACATGTTCGGCGATCGAAGTCCGGGTGAGCGGCCGGTCCGGATTCCGCAGGAAATATTCGAGGAGCGCGAACTCCTTTTGCGTGAGCGTGAGTTCTTGATTCGCTCGGCGGGCTTTCCGTTTCACGAGATCCATCTCGATGTCTTCGAAGCGAAGGACTGAACCGACCCCGCCGGTCGTCTGGCGGCGGAGAAGAGCGCGTACCCGGGCGAGAAGCTCGTCGAATTCGAAGGGCTTCGCGAGGTAATCGTCGGCTCCGGAATCAAGTCCGGCCACTTTGTCTTTCGTTCCCGAAAGGGCGGTGAGCATCAGGATCGGTTTCTCGAAGCCGTCGTTCCGAAGGTGGCGAGCGGTATCGAGTCCGTTCTGATCGGGGAGCATGACGTCGAGGATCACGAGGTCGTACTCATTCTCCGCGGCGAGAAGTTCGGCGCTGCTGCCGGTTTCGGCGAGATCCACGGAGTAGCCCGCTTCTCCCAAGCCTTGCTGGATGAACTTCGCCATTTTTCTTTGGTCTTCGACGACGAGGACGCGCATGTACGGCATCTTATCGGGGAGTGGACCGCTACGCCAGGATTCGATTCGACCGCTTCGACCACCGGCGTCGCGTTCTTTTTCGATATCGGAATGGAGGGGGTTCGTAGGAGTGCTGACTTGCATGGGGTTAACCGATTAGACCTTTCTCGGGAGGGGTTGGGGATCGCCGCCGAGCCATTGGCCCAGCGGTTCAAAGAAGAAGTTTTTCAAACGCGATTCGAACCGCTTCACGCGTGCCCCTCGGGAGTGGCGACTCGACACGGGTGTCATCGTGCCCATTTTCGCTTGCGCGAAAACGACCGAAGGACGCGTGAAGGGTTCGGGAAGTACCCTTCCCGAAAGGGCTGAGCTTTCGGTGAAGTGAAGGGCCCCTAAAAGAACACAGACCGTCCAGACCACGAGGGGAAAACCGGTTTTTTCAGGTTCGTGGTCCATCTTTCGAACTTAGCCGATCCGCCTCAGCCTTGAATGAAACGGAGATTAAAACGGTTTAAGCCCCCGTTTTTCTGAAGCTTTTTTAGCTCCTCAAGGTCGAGTTCCCGGGCGATTTCCTCGGGCGAATAGCGGGGGCGAGGGGCCCGAAGAGGCGCGACCCGAGATTCATCCTTCGCTTCGTCCTCGGTTTGGGTAAACGCGTTTTCCGCGACGAGGTCGAAATCATGATCGTCGTGGCGATGCACGACGCGGGCGTCGCGGGCGACACTGCGAAGGGAGGGAGTAAATTTTCCGTTTAGGGTCTGCATGGTCGCTTCCTTCCGTCGGGAAGAGAAAATGCAATCCACAGACCAGCGCAAATCCTTTGAAAACGACCCGGTTTGGGCGGGCATGTTCTGCCGGTTCGGGTTTTCTCCGACAACGGTGAGAGGAGATTTAAAACGGTCGCTCGTTTTTGAAGGCGTGCCCGCGAATGCCCAAATTTTCCGGCCTATCCGACCTAATAGTCAGATCTTTTTAGCCGAGGGTGCCTTGTCGGAAAAAACCCGACGTTTCTCCCGGATGGCCACGTCCGCGCGAGTAGGCTTAATTCAGCGCGCTTCCGAGCTCCTTCAACGAGGCCTTAATCCATCGGAGATAAGGTGCAATCGGGACGTAGTAGGCCCAAGGAGTAGCCTTGCATTGGGCGCTAACGCCAAGTGCATCGAAGGCCGCGTCGTTCTCGTAATAACCGGAGACGATTCCGACGAGTTCGTTATTGTTAAAGAGCGGTCCGCCGCTGTCTCCCGAACAGGCTAGGTTATTCGACTTCCCGTCGGTCGGGACGGTTTTAAACATCGGGATTCCAGGGACGCCGCCGAGGTCGATACTCATTCCCGAGTAACTCACGGAGCCCTTCAGTTTCACGGGGGAATACGACAGAGTTTCGGTCGCTCCGAAGCCCTCGATGGATCCGGTCCGATTCGCGGCATCGACCGGGATATTGCTCAAGACGGGAAACGTTTTCAGTTTCGCCTTTCCGTCGAGTCGGATGAGCGCCAGTTCCTGACTTGGAAGGGTGGCCATCAGTTTCGGATTCACCGCGAGGAGTGCGTTCAACGTGCGCGAAACGCCGGAAAAATCGGTAAAATGAAACTTGAGGTTGGCGACCGTGCCGGCCTGTCTCACGCAGTGGGACGCCGTAATGATCGTGTCGGGCGTAATCAAAGTCGCCGTGCACGCAGGCTCCAAGAGTCCTACGG
>JAYVXM010000053.1:0-8512 GCA_043785205.1 Bdellovibrionales bacterium | reverse complement strand
CGAGCATAATCCCGGAAATCTGTCGTCGATTTCCGGCGGTGGGGAGCTCGCATTATCGAAGTCGGTCGCCGTCCTCGGAAGCTACAAGTCGGACCAACTGCCGGCCGGATATTCGCCGACTTTCGTTAAAAATATCGGGATCGGTGTGGACGATGAATTTTCGCACACGGTGTCGGGTGCGTTTGGTCTCGAATACGCCACGCTCCCGGACAGTGTTTCTTCGAAAGGGTTCAACCTAGGGGGCCATGTAAAAACCGGCGATTTCCGGTTCGGACTCTTGATCCGGAGTCTTCGCTATAGCGCGACCAATACGCCCGCCCATACCCAAACTAAACGTAAACTCCAGGATAACGGAATCCCGGAGCGCTCCGTCGGCTTGGATCTCACCTATACGGTTCATCCCGCTTGGAAGGCCAAAGCCGGATATACCAAGTACAGCTACGGCGGCGCGACGCCGACGGAGCTTTCGACCGTCCTCGCCGCGCGCGGAAACGCTTCCGCGGGTCTTCTTTCGGCCGTCGAAGGATTTCCGACGAGTGTCGGAAACCTCGGGGTTGGCTTCGAAGCGACGGATCGGCTCGACTTCGACCTCACGTTCACGCGGACGAAATTCGAACTCGCGCCGGATTCGACGACGGCCACGCTCGGAGCGAACTATCAGTTTACGACGGCCTGGGGGGGCGGCCCTTCGATCGAAGGCATCCGCCAAGCCGGACAAAAGGACGGCGTGGTGATCGGCGTCCAATCCTCGTACACCTGGAACTAGCCTTGCGAACTGTTCTTCGCCGGACCGCAGGGGTTGAACGGTTCTATCCGACGAAATTTTGACGGCTGATTCCTGGGCCGTTCTCCGTCATACTGCGGGAAAGGACGATTTCCATGAAAGCGAACGGTTACGCACTTTCCGATCCGGGCCTCAAGCGTTCGGCAAATGAGGACTCCTATCTGATGGATGAAGAGATCGGTCTCTTCGTCGTCTGCGACGGAGTCGGCGGTCATGTCGCCGGCGGCACGGCGAGCGACATGGCGGGCAAGATGATTCGCCAGGTGGTGAACGACGGCCGTACGATCATCCAAAAGTACAACGCCGACCGGTCCCTGAAGAACCGCGCGATCGTCGCGGGCCTTCTTCAGAAGGCGATCCAGACCGCGAACGAGCAAATTTTTCGGATGGCGGAAGTCGACGTCGTGAAACGCGGGATGTGCACGACCGTCGTGGCGCTCATTGTCCTTGAGGACTACGCAATTCTCGCCCACGTGGGAGACTCGCGGATCTATCTGCACCGCACGAATCAGGTCCACCAGCTCACGGAAGATCATAAATACGCGATCGAGATGGTGAAGCGCGGCCTGATGAAGCCCGAAGAGGCGTTGAAATCGCCCCAGGCGAACGTGCTGACCCGCGCGGTCGGGATTCAGCCCGCGGTCCAAGTCGATACGCTCCAACTCGAGCTCGCCGACGGGGACCTCTTTCTCCTCTGTTCGGACGGACTCCACAATTATGCCGATCGGACCGAATTGAAGAGTCGATTCACCGGCGCCGACGTGAAGGCGCTGCCGACCCAACTCATCGAATTCGCGAAGGCTCAGGGCGGCTCGGATAACATCACCGCGATCTGCGTGAAACTCGAAATGGAAAAGACGGCGAGGGACGACGTCGTCGACGCCCTCAAAAAGACCGAAATTTTCGGCAAGATTCCGATGTTCCGCTACCTCGGCTACACCGAAATGACGAAGGTCCTTTCGATCGCCCATTTGAAGCAGTACGCGGCCGGCGCGTCGATCGTGAATCAGGGCGACCCGAGCGACGAGATGTACATCATCGCCGCCGGCGAAGCGGACGTTCTGAAAAACGGGGTGAAAATCGCCGAGCGAAAGAAGGGCGACTTCTTCGGCGAAATGGGGATCTTCGACAATGCGCCGCGCTCCGCGACCGTGTCCGCGCGCACCGCCGTCACCGGAATCACCCTGCACCGCAAGGATCTCCTCGAGCTTTTGCGCCAAGAGTCCCAAATCGCCGTGAAATTGCTCTGGGCATTGAATCGCGAGCTGAACGAACGCATTCGCAAGGCGGGCGAAGACGTCGCCAATCGTTCCGGCCCGGCGAAGCCGCCGGTTCCCGACGCGACCGAAGTGAACCTTCCGTTCAGCGTGGAGATCACGAAGTACTGACCTAACGCGCCCTTTCCAAGAAAAAGGCGCTTGCGACGTCGCGGATGCTCGGACATACCGGATGGCTCAACCATCTCATCTGAGGAGTCCCCGCCATGAAATTCAGCCTCCCGTTCGTGTTCGTCCTTTTTCTCGGGCTAGCCAGTCTTGCCGTCGCCGCCGATCCCGCTCCGCCCGTGGATGGATGGAAAAACGAATCCCAAGCCGGCGTCGTGCTCACAAGCGGAAACACCGACACGACTACGGAGACCGTGGGCGAAATCGCCTCGTACCAGTTCGGCGCGAACGTCGTAAAATTCACTGGCTCTTACCTCTACCAAAAGAGCGCCGGAATCGTTTCCGGAAAGAGTTGGAGCCTCGGTCTCCGGTACGAGCGCATTCTGAACGAAAAACTCAGCATTTTCCTCGGGGAGACCGTCGAAGGAAACCGGTTCATTGGCTTGAACCAACGCTATAGCACCGATATCGGCGCGAAGTATTCCCTGGTGAAGGAAGACGCATTCACATGGTTCGCGGAAGGCGGCTATCGCTATACGAAGGAGAACCTGATCCTCGTGAGCCGCGGCCTCCACTACGCGCGCGTCTACACCGAACTTGAAAAGAAGTTTTCTCCGACGGTTTCGATGAAGTATTGGATCGAATACCTCCCGAACTTCACCGTTTCGCAGGATTGGCAGCTGAATACGGAGCTCAGCCTCTCCGCCGCCATTTCGAGCATCTTTTCCGTCAAAAGCGCCTACTTGCTGAAGTACGACAACCAAATCAATGCGCCGGGCCTCGTGAAGACGGATAAAACGTTTACCACTTCCCTCGTCGCTAAATTTTAAGGAGCCGTTAATGTTTCAAGAATTCAAAACGTTTTTGATGCGTGGAAATATCATGGACATGGCCGTCGGGGTGATCATCGGTGGCGCGTTCACGAAAGTCATTACCTCGCTCACCGCCGATGTCATCATGCCGGTCGTAGGTCAGGTGGCCGGTAAGATGGATTTCGCGAACCTTTTCATCAACCTTTCCGGGACGCATTACGATACGCTCGATGCCGCGAAAAAAGCGGGCGCCGCGACGATCAACGTCGGGGTCTTCGTGAATACCCTGATCGATTTCGTCATCATCGCGTTCGTGATCTACATGATCTTGAAGGGGATGAGCCGCGCGATGGGTCGCAAGGGGCCGATCGAAGCGCCGAAGCCCTGATTTCGAGTTCGCCGAATAAAAAGGCCGGCCGAAGGAATTCGGTCGGCCTTTTTTCGTGGTAGAACGGGCCCATGGAAGACGCCTGGAAGCCCGATCAGTACACGAAATTCGAGGCCGAGCGTTCGAAGCCGTTTTTCGACCTGATGGACGGCGTCGGGACGCTTTCGACCGGCGCCCGGATCCTGGACCTCGGATGCGGGTCCGGCGAACTTACCGCCGTTCTTCACCGGAAGATGAAAGCGGCCGAAACGCTCGGACTCGAGCGCTCCGCCGCCATGCTGGCGAAGACCGCTCCGCTCGTCGCCGATCCGGCAAACCGTGGGCTGCGCTTCCAGAGCGGCGACCTCGCGACCTTTTCGGATCCTGCGGGGTTCGACCTCGTGCTCGCGAACGCGGCCATTCAGTGGACCGGAGACCATCCGCGGCTGCTCGCCCATTTTCGCGATCTCCTACGGCCGCGCGGCCAGCTTGCCGTCCAGGTCCCGGCGAATCAGGATTATCCGACCCATGTCCTCGCGGCGCGGATGCTCGACGAGCCGAAATGGAAAGCGAAGATTCCCGAAGGAGATTCGCCGCCATCGGTACTCAAGCCGGAAACCTACGCCGCCACTCTCTTTCGTCTCGAATACCGAAATCCCCGAGTTCGGCTCGAAGTGTACGCCCACGTCCTCGACGATCGCGAGGCGGTCATCGAGTGGGTGAAGGGGACGCTACTCACGTTCTTCAGCGCTCGCCTTTCGGAGCGCGATTATTCGGAGTTTCTCGCGGAATTTCGTGAACGGCTCTTCCGTGAACTTCCCGACGAACGGCCGTTCCTCTATCCGTTCAAACGAATCCTGTTTTGGGCCGATCGCTGTCCGTAAGTAGGTTCAAGCCCGGATGGGCCGACTTCGCCGGGCCGCAGGGCTTGAACTGTCCTGGTCGAGGATTGATCCGCGCCATCCGCAATACGACCCTACTCAGGACATTTAAATAAAAATGCCGAGGCTCTGGCAGTGCTTCACCCAGCGGTGCTCGGGATCGATCATCCGCGGCGGACCCTGAATGTCGGAGATCGGCGCCTCGAGGATCCGTCCGCCGCGATAAACGACGGCGGTGCCCCACTTTCTTTCCATCGCCAGATTCGCGGCCTTGATTCCGACCGCAGCGGTGAGAAAGCGATCGGTCGTCGTCGGTGCGCGCGAGCGCTGGAGGTGACCGAGTACGACGTGCCGCGCTTCCCACTCCGTGTTCGATTCGATCCACCGCGCGAGACGTTCGGCGACGCCCCCATAGCGGATGGCGTGGACGGCGCCGTTCACTTCGGTGAAGACCGAGTCTTCGCCCGCGGCCTTCGCGGCTTCCGAAATCACGACGACGAGTCCGCGCACGCCTTCGGCGCGCCGGCGGTTCAAATAGGTTTTCAGGGCGTCGCGCGAAAACGGCCGTTCGGGGACGAGGACCGCATCCGCGTAGCTCGCGAGCCCACCGCCGAGGGCGATCCATCCGGCGGTTCGCCCCATCGTCTCGACGACCATCACTCGGCGGTGAGCGTCCGCGGTTTTACGGAGGGCGTCCACGGCATCCGCGACGACGGTGCAGGCGGTGTCGTAGCCGAAAGTGATCTCCGTACCCTGAAGGTCGTTGTCGATCGTCTTCGGAACGCCGATGAGCGGGAGGTTCGGTGAAATTTTCTGAAGACCGATGAACGTCCCGTCGCCGCCCGCGGCGATCAGACCGTCGAGTTTCAATTTCGCGAATTGGGCCTGGAACTCGGCCGCGCGCCCTTCGGTCTTCGTTCGGCTGGAAGTGCCGAGGAACGTCCCGGCGTCCGCGTGGATTCCCATCACGTCGGCCCACCGGATGTCGCGGGTTCGTCCCGAAAAAACGCCGTCGAAGCCGTCGAGAATACCGAGCACGGAATGGCCGTTCCCGATAAGGGTACGCGTTGCGGATTCGATAATTCCGTTCAGCCCGGGGGCGTCGCCGCCGCCGGTCATGATTCCAATGTTCATGCGCCTAGCGTAAGCCGACTAGCGCGCGACTTTCAAGCGCCCGTTCGTCGCCTTCGCAAGGGGGCTCGTTTCGACGTAATATTCGAAGTCGCCTTCGTAGGCGCGAAGCGTGCCGTGATCGACTTCGAAAACTCGACCGGCGACTTCGCGCAGAAAGTGACGATCGTGGGAGACGAGCGCGACGGTTCCGTCGAAATTCTTGATCGCTTCGAGGAGGACCTCGCGTGATTTGATGTCGAGATGGTTCGTCGGTTCGTCGAGAATGAGGAAATTCACCGGCGTCGCAAGGATCGTGGCGAGCACGACGCGGCTCTTTTCCCCTCCGGAGAGGATGCCGATCTTCTTTTCGGCGTCGTCGCCGGAAAAGAGGAAAGCGCCGAGGAGGTTTCGCACGAATCCGATCGTCGCTTCGGGAATCCGGTCGTAGATTTCCTGGAAGATCGTCTTGTTCGGGTTTAGCACGTCGAGGGAGCTCTGGGAGAAGTACCCGATTTTCACGTTCGCGCCGACGACGCACGTTCCGGAAGTCGGCTCCGTCTGGCCGGCCATGATTTTCAGAAGCGTCGACTTTCCGGCGCCGTTCACGCCGACGATCGCGATCTTATCGAGGCGTTGGATGTACCCGGTGAGGCCCGAGAACACGGGCTTCGGCGTTCCGTCCTCGAGCGAGTAGGTCTTTCCGAGGCTGGTGAACCGGACGACATCGTTTCCGCTCCGCGGAGGGGAGGCGAAATCGAAGTTCATCACGCGGTCTTCCGCAGGAATTTCGATGAGATCGATCTTGTCGAGTTTCTTCACCCGCGACTGGACCTGGGCGGCGTGGGAAGCGCGGGCGGCGAAGCGCGCGATGAATTCGTGTTCCTTCGCGAGCATATCCTGCTGTTTCTGGTGGGAGGCGAGGAGCTGCTCCTTCCGGATTTCGCGTTCCTTGAGGTAAAAATCGTAGTTTCCGCTATACGTCGTGATCGTCTTGTTCGCGACTTCCACGATGCGCTTCACGATCCGGTTCATGAACTCTCGATCGTGGGACGTCATGACGATCGCGCCCTTGAAATTTTGGAACCATTCCTCGAGCCAGAGGATCGATTCGAGATCAAGATGGTTCGTCGGTTCGTCGACGAGGAGGATGTCGGGATTCAGCGCGAGGATTTTCGCCAGCGCGATCCGCATTTTCCAGCCGCCCGAAAAAGTTTCGACCTGGCGATTATAATCATCGGGGCCGATCCGGAGCCCGGTGAGGATCGCCTGGGCGCGTGATTCGAGATCGTACCCGCCGCGCGATTCGAACTCAGACTGGACCTCGCCGTACCGCTCGACGGTCTTCATCATCGCGTCGTCGTCGAGGGCTTCGCCGAGTTTCGCTTCGAGGGCGGTGAGTTCCTTCGCGAGGTCCGAAACCTTACCCGCGCCGGCCATGACTTCTTCGAGCGCGGAGCATCCCTTCATCTCGGCGACGTCCTGGGAAAAATACCCGATGACCGCGCGCTCCGCGATATTCACCTCGCCGCTATCGACGCCTTCTTCCCCGACGATGATACGGAAGATGGTCGATTTTCCCGCGCCGTTCGGACCGACGAGCCCGATCTTATCCCCGGCGCGAACTTGGAAACTCGACTCGGAGTAGAGGATACGCGTTCCGTATTGCTTCGAGATATTCGTCAGGTGAATCATGGGGAAACGGCACTTTAACAGAGCGCATCCCCGATCGAAATGAGTTTCAAATTCGATAGTTGACTAAATAAGTCGGATTATGATATTCGTCCCGCCATGAAATTCAAAGTCGCGATCGCCGTGTCCGCTTTTCTTTCGCTTACGATGGGCTATTCGAAGGTCCCCGAGCAGTGGATTTGCGTGAACTCGAGCGGGATCGCGGGCCTTTCCTCCCTCGAAGCGAAGGCCGTGACGTCGATCGGCGGGCAAGCCTGGCGGAGCCTCGACGTCTACCTCGTACGGGACCCGAATCAGGAATTCGATAAGATCGAAAACTACGGTTACCCTCCGGCCCTCACCGACGTGAACGCCGACTCCAACACCGTGACCATCGACGGAAAAACGAGGCAGATCTTTGGCAAGACGACCGCGTCCCTCGCGATCAATCTCCGCCGGACGAAACAGGCCCCCCTTTCTTCGCATATCCTCGACCTCGCCGGCGCGGCGATCCACGGCTCGACCAGGGTCTACGAAGGGACCCTTCAGCTGAAGACGGGTTCGAGCGCGGATGGACGCGATATCGCGATGGACTGCGCTTCCGTCGCGAACTAAAGGTTGCCAAGCCGCCCTCGCGACGGTTTCATGTCGGAATGAAATCCGCGAAATCCGATTCCGTTCGTAAGCAGATCAAGAAGATCGAAAACGCCATGATGAAGCAGAAGGCCGATCTGGCGAAGCTTCGCCGGCGCGCCAAGCCCGAACTCGTTTCGGATTACGTCTTTCAGACTACCGATGGGAAGACCGTGAAGCTATCCGCGCTCTTTGGGAAGAAGAGCGAGCTCATCCTCATCCATAACATGGGATCCGCCTGCCCTTACTGCACGCTCTGGGCGGACGGGTTCAACGGAATGAGCCACCACCTCGAGAATCGCGCGGCTTTCGTCGTCGAAACTCCGGAATCGCCGAAGGCGATCGCGGCGTTTCGGATGAAACGGGATTGGAAATTCGCGATGGTCTCGAGTCGTGGGAGTTCTTTCCGGATGGATATGGGCTATGCGAGTTCCGAGGGACCGGCGCCCGGCGCATCGACCTTTGTGAAAAAAGGCGGGAAAATTTACCGGGTTTCCGACGCCGAGTTCGGCCCCGGCGATAATTATTGCGTGGCCTGGGATCTGAGCGATCTCCTGCCGAAAAGCGACTGGGTCCCGAAGTTCCGGTACTGACCGGACGAGGCGTCAGGGTTTCGTTCGGCGGAGGAGTTCGAGCACGAACCGCTCCTCGAGCGGCTGTCCGCCGCCGGGATTTTTTTCGACCCAGTCGGCGAGTTCCTGAAACCTTCGGCCGCTCGCGTAGAAGTCGAGCACGAGGGGATGGATGTAATTCTCGCGGGCGGTGCCGGGTTCGTTCCGGAGGATCGATGCCGCGTATTCGACGGCGGACTTGATCTTCGATTGGGCGTCCTTCGCGTCGACGGCCGGTCCGAGTTCGATCAGCCGTTT
>JAYVXM010000052.1:0-8538 GCA_043785205.1 Bdellovibrionales bacterium | reverse complement strand
TTCGTGATGTCGAAGCCGGCCATCGAGTTGTGCATGATCGACTGCATCTGCATGAGTTTTTCGGGCGGAAGGGTCCGCATGAGCTCGGTGAGCTCCTGGACCATTTTCGGATCGAGTTTGGACGGATCGAAACCGGGAAACATTGGACCTCCCAAAGGATTAACGGTAATTCGGCGGAACTCGCAAGCCACGTGCCGCGAGCATCGAGTTCAAACGCCCCGGATCGTCCGTGATGATTCCGTCGACCTTCCAGTCGATCATTTTCGCGACGAGCTTCGGATCGAACGCCACGCCGAGCTGCTCGGGCCAGCTCCAGACGACGACTTTCAACCCGAGAGCGTGCGCTTCGGCGAGCGCCTTTTCCGTCAGCTCCGCGTCTTCGGGTTCCCAGGCGTAACCGCCGAGGGCTTTCACCATCTTCGGGATCGAGCCCCCGTAATCTTTCAGCAGCTTGCCGCCGGTCCACGCGCCGGCGACCTTCGGATCGGCGTGCGAGAAATCGTCGACGCCGCCGGGCTCGTTATCCCGCGAGGTGAGGAACGCGGTCCGGAAGCGCGCATCGATCTTTTGGAGCGCGTAGAGGCAGGTAAAATCGAACGCCTGGATTTCGGCGCGGTCGATGATTCCTTCGGAGCGGATGATCTTCGCGAGGGCGGCCGCGAACTTTTCGGGATCGGCGCTGAACTCCGGGTGAGTCGGGTCGGTCTTCATCTCGATTTGGAAGCCCATTTTACCGCCGGTGGTCTGGTTGACGTACCGGATGACTTCCCTCAGGGTCGGCATTCGGGTGCCGTCGACCGCGATCTGGTCGGGGAAGAACTTCGCGTAGCTACTCTCGGCGTTCAGGTGCCCGACTTCGAACCTCCGGATTTCCTCGAGGGTGAGCCCCTTCACGGCATATTTTCCGATGTACGTCGCGAGGGCGTCCTTCGGCCCGTGCATCACGGTTTCCTTATTCTTGGCCAGGAAATGCCCTTCGGGATCCCGGACGATATCGGGATTCAGGACCGGATCGTGGCCGACGACGATTTCTCCGTCCTTCGTCATCACGACGTCCATGTCCGCCCAGTCTGCGCCGACCTTCATCATTCCCCGGTAGGCGGGCATCGAGTTTTCGGGCGCGTAAGCGCGGAGACCGCGGTGAGCGTAGACCTGGATGCCGGTCGGGGGCTTCTTTCCGGGCGCCGCGCGGACGCGCTGGATGATTCCGAAAACCCCGAGGACGAGAACGAGGGCGAGGAAAGACTTGAACATGGTTTTCTCCGGGAAAACGGCTCGGTTAGGAAATCTCGAATGTGTACTGAAAGCATACGTTCGAAGCGGATCGAATTTCCAGGAAGAGATTCTGACTCGTTGCGATGGGCCCTCGCCGTCAAATAAAATTTGTTTCAACCTAAAATTCGTGAATTAATCCCAGCATACCCGGTGAGAAGGATTTTCACCGCGACAGTTCCAAGGGGGGAATGGCTATGACTTTTATCTTGAATGCGTTTCGTGAGGGTGGAGTCTTCATGTACTTCATCCTGCTCTTCGGCGTGATGTCCTTCGGGCTGATTTTCGAGCGCGTTCGGACGCTTTATCTCGGCTACCGAGAGCCGGCCGCGGATTTTCGCGCGAATCTTTTGAACTACCTCCACCGGAACGACATGACCGGCGCGGAAACTTACGCCGGCACGGTCGGTGGCGGTTCGATCGCGGCGAACGTCGCGGCGGTCGGAATCAAGATCCGCACCGAAGGCGGCAGCGAAGAAGAGCTGCAAGCCCGCATGGATGAGAAACTTTCCGCCGAAATCGCGAAGGTCGATAAGCTCACCGGCTTCCTCGCGATGTTCGGAAACGTATCGACGCTCCTCGGACTCCTCGGCACGATCACCGGCATGATCCACTCGTTCGCCGGCGTGGCGAGCGCGAATCCGGCCGATCGGGCGACGATGCTCTCCAAGGGGATTTCGGAAGCCATGAACTGCACCGCGTTCGGTCTGATCGTGGCGATTCCGGCCCTCGTGGCCTACGCTTTCCTCCAAAACCGCACCGACAAGATCGTCGGATCGATCACCGCGCTGACGACGGAGATCTTCAACGATCTCCTCTTCCTCGTCGACGGACGCCCGATGGTGGCCAGCGGTCACAAAGCGAAGCCCGAATCTCGCTCGACGATGACGGTGTAGCCGATGGCATCGGTACAGCAAACCGGTAATCCGGCCTCCCGGAAGCGGAGCCTGGACGCGGATATTAACCTCGTCCCGTTCATCGATCTCCTCTCGATGTGCATCTGTTTCCTTCTGATGACCGCCGTCTGGATTCAAGTGGGGTCGCTTCAGGTGAAGCAATCCCACGGAACGGAAGCGGCGCCGACGACGAAGGATAGCCTCGAGATGTCCGTTCGGATGACCTCGGCCGATTCGGCGGAGGTGACTTTGAAGAAGTCGACCGGGGCCGTGCAGAAAAAGGTCGCCGTTACCGGCGCGAACGAAGCCGAATTTCACTCGCGGCTCTCGGACGCGGTTACGGCGATGATCAAGGCGCCGGACTCGGCCGCCGGGATCGCCCAGACGCTGACCGTCGCGAGCGCGATGGTCCGGACCCACGCGGAAGTGCCCTATAGCGAAATGGTCGCCGTTCTCGACGTCCTTCGGAAAAATCAGATCGTGAATATCGGGGTCGATCCCGACGGGAGCGGAAAATGAGCGTAGCCGGCGGAATTCTCGGGCCGAAGACCTTCGCGCGGCACCTCGTCCGACGGGGTCAGGCGAAAAAGTCGCGCAAGCGGCTGATCATCGCTTCGCTTTCGCTCACGTCGATGGTCGATATGTTCAGCTTGCTCGTGATCTTCCTGCTCCAGTCGTTCTCGACCTCGCCGGAACTTCTCGTCGTGAGCAAGGGCGTCACCCTTCCGAACGCTTCGACCGGCGTCGAGATCAAGGACGCTCCGATCCTCTCCGTCGCGGAGGACGGCATCTACCTCGACCAGAAAAAGGTCGGGGGAGTCGACGCCGTTCTGAAGGACCCGGCGGAGCTGATGGCCCGTCTCGGCTCGCTTCGGGACCGCTGGCTCCAGGCCCATCCGAACCAGAAGTTTCCGGGCGAGGTGAATCTCCAGGCCGATAAAGGACTCCCGAGCGTCTGGATCGCCCGCCTGATGGCGTTCCTGCCGAGCCAGCATTATTCCTCGATTCAGCTGATCGTCATGGGAGGTAAATCGTGATTCGACGCCTGGCGCTCATTTCCCTCGTCGCTCTATCCGGATCGCCCCTGGCTCACGCGGAAAGCGTGCTCGTCACGGAAATCCGGAACCTCCGAAACTCCCTCCCGGTCTCGGACGTCGCGCGTCCCCCGTTGACGCTTCGTCTCGCGGATACGCTTTGTAACGAAGCCCTCCGGAGCCGGATCGCCGCCGAAAGCAAAGGGGAGGCGACTTCGAGCGATCTCCGGCGCACCGAAGAGGAAGCGCTCGCGCTTTATGAAACCGCTCTCCGCGGCGAAGAGGGCGCGAAGAAGAAGCCCGCCGGCGAAGACGCGCTCAAGATTAAGTTTCAGCGGGCCCGCCTCCTTCAGGAGCTCGGCCAGGTCGCGCCGGCCCTCGCGCTTTACCGCGAAACCGCGGCCGGCAGCGAGAACTCCTCGCTCAAGCGCGAATCCTACCTCCGGATCGCCGAGATCCAGGAACACGCCGATCCGCGTTCGCGCGAAGTCGAAACGGCTTACCGGAAGACCCTCGAATTCTGCCAGGGCACCGACACGTGCGCGTACGCGCATTATCGTCTCGCCTGGTACTACCGGAACGCCGGCGAGACCGGACTGCCGGCGGCCGTGACCGAAGTGAAGCAAGCGCTCTTCGATTCGAAGGGAGGCCTCCGGGAGGAGGCCCTTCGCGACTGGATCGCGTTCGTCTCCGTCAGCGGGGGCGACGGCATGGCGGTGATGACCGAATTCGACGAATTCGCGCGGAAGCAAGCGCGACCCGACCTTCTCGATCAGCTCGCGGCCGGGTATTTCTCGGCCGGAAATCGCATCGCGGGTATCCGTGTCCTCAGCTTCGTCCACGGTCGGAATCCTAAACTGATGTCCGCGCTCAAGCTCCTCGAAGAAAGTCACGGCCAGCGGGACTGGGCCGCGGTCGATCGCCTAACGAATCAGGCGCGCACCGACCTCCTCGGTCAGGCGGCGGCGTGGTCCGATACGGATCGCTCCGAAGGCGAGAAAATCCTCAAGCGCGTTTCCGTGCAGCTCGACCAGGACAAGAGCCAGGACGCGAAAATCAAGACGGCCTTCCAAGAAATCGTCGATCTCGACCTCGCACTTTTCCCGAAGAGCGTGGATCACGCGAAGATGATGGAAGGCTGGCTGGCTTCCGAGGCCGACTACCCGCTTAAGGCGAAGAAGACCGAAGGGTGGATCGCGAATCCTGAACTCGCCTTGTCGCGCGACGAACAAGTCCGGTTCCGCGAGATGCTGCTCTTTTCCGCCCAAAAAGCGAAGGATTATCCGAACGTGATCGCCCAGGCGACGGCGCTCGAGAAACTCGGAACGGCGAAGGCGCGCGAATATCGCTATCTCCGCGCGCATGCGCACTACGACGCGAAGGAAAACGCGGCGGCGTTGCCACTCTTCCAAGAGCTCGCGAAAGTGACGAGCGCGGCGGACGCGGACGCGTTCGCCGTCCAGTCGGAGCATCTCGCGCTCGATCTCCTGAACCAGGAGAAACGGTTCACCGAACTCTCCGCGCAGGCCGCGGTCTGGACCGGGAACGCCGCGCTCCGGGCGGATTCGAAACTCGCCGCCGAAGTGGCGGAGATGGGAAAAGTTTCGGAGCAGGCGGAATTCCAAACCTACTCCGCGAAGGGACCGACTTCGGACGCCCTCGCGTTCTTCCTGGCCGCCTGCCAGGCCGGAAAGTATCGGCCTCAGTCCTGCGAAAACGCAAAGGTCCTTTCCGTCCAGCGGAAGGACCAGACCGCGCTGATCGCGACACTTCGGATCGTCGGGACGCCGGAAGAGCTCGCGTCCGAACTCGAAGCCGCCGGGTATTACGCCGAATCCGCGAAGATCCGCGAGAAATCGGCCGGAGACCTGAAAGCGAATCTTCGGGTCGCGCTCTTTTACGAGCTTGCCGGCGACGATGCCGCGCGGGAACGCGTCCTCGCCGCGGCGCTGAAGTCGCCCGCCGTTCGAAAACCTTTTCCCGAGTCCGAAGACGCTTTGCTCGTGATGATCCGCGAGACGAAGCTTTTCGAGCCGTCCGTCTTAACCCTCGCGTGGAGTCCGCGCGTGAAACTCCAGATCGCCGACCAGTTCGAGGTCCTCGGACGCTCGACGCCGGCGACGCGTAAATTCCTCGCCGGCGCGACGGAAAATACCGGGGAGGGCTGGGCGCGGATCGTCCTCGCCGACTTCCATGCCGTCTGGGAAAAGCAGCGCGCGATCGGATTTTACGGCAAGGACGGAAAGCGGAAGCTCAGCGCCCGACTCGACGTCTTGAAGAGACTCAGCGCGAACGCCGAGCACGTCCTGAACCAGGCCGACCTCCGACTCCGATTCGTCCTCCTCGACGGATTGAAGAGGGCGTACGCCGAGTTGACGTCCGCCATCACGGCGAGCCCGATCCCGCCTGGCCTCGACGCCGAACAGGTGAAGGTCGTCCGGGCGTCGCTCGCCGAACTCTCCGCTCCGTTCGCCGAACGCGCGAAGGGCTACGAGAATCTTTTCGCCTCGGAGTTCGCGAAAGCGAAGGAGACGGCGGACGTGGAATTCGCGAATCGCCTGACCGCCTCCAAGGACGCCCTTTTCGACTACGCGCCCGCGAAAAAAACGGCCGTGGCCGAAGTCTCGTTCGGAATGGAAAATGTCCGCGCCGAACTCACGAGCCTCAGTAAGGCCCCCGACGATACGGCGGTACTCGCGCGGCTCGAAAACCTCTATTCGACCGCGGGAAAAACGCGGTTGGCCTCGTATTACCGGGGACGACTCCTCGCACTTCAAAAGGAAGGGAATAAACCATGAAGGTTCTTTCGTTGCTTTCGCCACTCCTCCTCCTCGCCGTCGGGGCCTTCGCCGCGGAATCGAACCCGGATACCGCCGCCGCCCCGGTCGTGAAATATAAAGCGGGTAAGGAAGTGAACTTCGAGGAACTTCTCATCAAGGGCGAGCTCAGCCGCCCGGAAGTGACCGTCGTCACCGGTCAGGTCGAAAAGGGAACGGACGGTCTCCTCAAACTTCGTGAAAACTTCCTCGATCGCGTCGCCTCGGATCAGGGTGAGGAAGCCCCATGATTTCGATCACCTCGGAATCCGGCTCGCTTTTGAAGGTCCTCGGGGACGTCGAGCGGGAAGAAAAATACGGATGCCATTCGGTCTACGGATGGACTTCCGAAGGCCGCGCTCACCAGCGAATGCGGGCCCGCAAACGGCACGGACTCCGGACGGCGGATCTCGCCGCCGGCTGGAAATTCGATTTCCGAATCGTTCCGTCGGCCGCCGGCGCGTTCGAAGTCATTCCGCTTTCGGGCTGCCGCGCGGAAGCGCTCGCGGGCCGGCGCTGGAAACTCGCCACCGACGCGGGCACCTATTTTCTTTCCGAGTCGGCCGTCGAGCCGGCGTTCCCGGCCGTCCCGATTTCGAAGGAAACGTTCTGGCGGAACGCATTCGGCGCGGCCGTCCTCGTGGCCGCGACCGTCCTCTTCATGCCGATTCCGAAATCGGAGGAGGCCGCACCGGTGATCCTCGAGCCCCAGGTCGTGAATATCAAGATGCCGGAAAAGCAGACGACGGTTCAGGTCGCCGATCCGACGCTCCAGGCGATTCCGAAAGAACTTCAGAAGGCCACGAAGGAAGCGAAGCGCGCGATCCAGCAGAACCTCGGTTTCCTCGGCCTCCTCGGCAAAAAGGAACTCACGAAGGCGCTCGGCGGAATGCCGATCGCCCTGAAGGAAACCTCGGCCGGTGCGGGCGCTGGCGGTACTCAGGGAAGCGGCGGCGAAACGCTCGTCGGCCTCGGTGAAGGCGTGAAACGGACGACGGTCGGCAATACCGGCGTCGCGGGCCTCGGTGGCATCGGCACGAAGGGCCGGGGCGGCGGGGCCGGCGGCTACGGCGATCAGATGGTCGGGTCCGGGGAAGGGAAGGGGCTCACGTCCCTTGCGCTTTCCCAGGACGTCACGCTCGAAGGCGGCCTCGACCGTTCCGTGATCCAGGCGACGATCGCGAAATACCTCAGCCAAGTCCGGGCCTGTTACGAGACGGGCCTCCGGAAGAACGCGGGCCTCATGGGACAGGTTTCGATGGCGTTCGAGATCAACGGCCAGGGCGACCTGAATTACTCGAAGGTCGCGCGATCCTCCCTGGGAAATCCGGACGTTGAGGCCTGTATCTCAAGCAAAATGTTAAGCTGGAAATTTCCGAAACCGACCGGCGGCGTGAACGTGAAGGTGGCTTATCCCTTCATGCTCCGGCCGTCCGCCGGATGACGGGGGATGGGCGACCCATGATGACTTCGAATCGACGGACTTTTTTTCGGGCGGGGCTTCTCGCGGGCGCGGCGCTGGGACTAGCGGCGTGCGGTCAAAATCCCTTTCCGAACGATGGAAAAATCACTCAGGGCCTACTCGAGCAACCCCCCTTTACGATGGCGGCCCCGAAGTCGGTCGAATGCGTCTCCGGCGCGGTTTGCGAATTCGACGTGAAGGCGAGCGTGCTTGCCGACCTGGGTTCGCCGTCGCTTCAGGCGGCCGACCTCCCAGCGGGCGCCCATTTCAACATGCGGTCCGGTCATTTTAGCTGGACGCCGATGCTCCTCGACCGCGAGGGCGAGCGGACGGCGGTCGTGTACGTCATGGCCGCGAGTTCGAACGATCCGGAGAATTTCGGAATCGCGCGCGCGGTGACGATCCATGTCTTCGCCGCTTCGGAGGCCAAATGAGAATCGACCGGCTCGCGCCCGCAATGATCGCCCTTTTCGTCTCCCTCGGAGGAGCGGCCCCGGTTTCGGCCGCGCCGGCCCCGGACGACCCTTCGCTCGCGAAGATGCTCCAGGACCTCGACACGCCGGCGAATCAGGCGCCGGCGAGCGTCGCGAACGATAAGCTTTATTCGGTTCAGGGTCGGTACTCGCCGTTGAAGGCGCGCTCCGAAGTCTCCGTCGGCGGCGGTTATAACTTCGCCGGCAGCGGTTACCTTTCGATGAGTCAGCTCGAGGGGACGTACCGCTACCATCTGAGCGATCGCTTTTCGTTCGGCCTCTTCGGGAGCTATAACTTCAACCGGTTGAACGAGTCGGGGAAAACGCTCCTCGCCCAGAACCAGCTCGTTCCGGACGTCGCCTACGAAAAGTATCGGGCGAGCGTTCTTCTCGGGATCAACGCGTTCTACGGAAAGATCAAGTTCGCGGCCGATTCCGTCACGTATTTCGATCAGTACTTCGCGATCGGACCCGGAATCGAGGGGCTCAGCACCGGAAATTCGCTCGCCGGCGTCCTCGACGTCGGATTCGCGTTTTGGCTCGGCCGCGGCGGCAGCGTCCGCTTCGGGGTTCAAAATGAATTTT
>JAYVXM010000051.1:0-2580 GCA_043785205.1 Bdellovibrionales bacterium | reverse complement strand
CAGGTATTTTCCGTTGAACTTCAGCAAGGCGTACGCCTCGGGGCTCAAGTGCTTTCCATTCTGGGCTTCGACTTCCGCTAGGAAAGCGGCCAAGACGTTTTTTGCGGTTTTTGTGTCGCCGGCGTCGATCTTCTTTTTGATTTGATCGAGTTTGGCTTCGAGGCTTTTCAGAATTCCGCCATCCGTGATCCATCCGAGAGAAGAGGACTGGTCCTTCAGGGAAATCAGGTACTGGATGAACTCGCCGACTTTGAAAACCTTAGGCGGGGCCTTGGGGCCGACGGTCTTTCCCACCCATTTAATCTTATCGACTAACGCAACGGTTCTATCGACGTTTTCCTCGTATTCCGGAGGGAGCTTCTCGTAATCTATCCCCGGCTGAACGAGAATTTCTCGAATTCCAGGTGGTGCGTAAGACGAAAGCGAAAATCCGGATAAGGACGATCCGGGTTTAATTTCATCACGCTCTCTAAATGCCCCCCATCCATAAACGCCCGGAACATAGCCCTTTAGCGTGCCGTAACCGCACGACCAATGATCGGGGGCAGCTGATCCCACAGAAATAATTGTTTTGCGTTGTCGCGCACTTTCTGATGTTTTTCGTCCGTACCGAGGACATTGAACAAGCCCCTCCGCCGATACCGTGACGTCTAGGTTCGGGTCAAAATCTAAGAAAAGTTCGATCGAAAATACTCCCTCGGCATTCGATGCGGGGTTAGAAATCATATAAGTATAACTGTAGCCCCCGGTCGAAGATTGGCTTGAAGAGAAATTTATCTTGATGTCTTTGAGTGGGGAAGGTTCGTAAGCATTAACGTAAGATGTTAGACCGAACGCAACTATAAATACAAATACGGTTTTCGTTTTCATGGTGATTCCCTCAAAATTCACAATGGATCGTCGACTCATTGATAATGTTTCCGTCGTATTCGTTACACTTTGCGATTAGCCAGTCTCTTGGAGCTCTAATCCACCCCACCGCTCCATTTGGACAAGGTTCCTCAAGCGTAAGGTCATCGCTAGCATCGGCTTCCACGCATCGATCAATATCCACGCTCTTCCCTACGCGATGTAGGACATGCGAAGTCTGCCAAAAAAAGTACTTAGGTGGACCAATATCAAAGAGCCCTCCCGAAGGAAGACTCATATCATTAATACCAAGCGTCTTTCCGAATGCCTCAAAGAAATCAAAAGCGATGTCGAATGCGCCGGAAAGCGCCTTTTCGGCGGCGAAGTGGTTTTTCCGATGGGCATCCGTATCTCCCGTCAGTCGATAGAAGTTACTCGGACCGAGTTCGATCAGGCCCGGGACACGGACGGTGAGCACCGCCGACGCCTTAACGGTTGGCGCGTTGGAGACCGCCGCGGAAATATTCTCGATCCCTCCGAAATCGGACGCGGCATAGAAAACCGCGCAAGTGCCGTCGTTTCCGGTAATGCAAGAAAGGGCATCGAAAATTCCCCCCGGCCTTCCCTCGGTGTGAAGGTGACCGCCGGAATCCGGTTCGGCGACCGAAGAAAACTGGATCAACATTCCCGAAACGGGCTTATCCGGAGAAGTCGAAGCGAGACGAGCCGTGACCAGCGTCGTCGGATCGCCGCCCGTGTGATTCGGAAAAACTTCGGAATGGGAGAGATTCAGCGAGAGCGTGTAGGAGGCGATGGGGGTAGGACTTGGACTTGGCGAGGGTGCCGGACCGGGAACGACCGTGAGCGAACGGATCAGGATCGTGTTGATTGCAGTAGAAGAGTTATTGAAGCAATTGAGCTCCGCGCCCTTTAGATCCGCGCTGATCGTGATCAAACTACCGGCACCTCCGCCAGTCGGCACTCCCCGGTTGCCTCCCGGATACAAGACTTGGCAGCTGAGATCCGCCGGCGCCGAGCTTGAAAACTGCAGGAAGAATTGGCCCGGGTAGGTCGCTTCCTCGTCGAACGAAAACACCATCCGGAAAACATTACCGCTCCGGAAAGTGTAAAAAGGAGGGAGGGAGACGGAAATTCCGGCCGGACTGAAAGTCGGAGTGTAAGGCGCACCCAGGCCGGTTTCGATCGCTAGATCGAGGACGAAGTTTCCCGATTCGTAGCCGAGCGGAGAATAAATGTAAGTATTGCCGAAGAAGGTGACCGGAGAGGTGGTCGTATCGACTAAAATACTCTTGTTGGCGAGCACCCATTGGGTCGGGTCGATCGTAATCGTTCCATCGGCCCGCACCGAAAAAGTAGCGATCAGAATAAAAAGTAGAGCCCATCTGGAAACCACGATTCGCATACGTACCTCGTTCGTCAGAATTTGCGATTCACTGAGCGTCTCACGCTCGAAATATCGGTACCAGCGCGTCCCGGAAGACGCGGGGACTCGAATTCGCTTCCGAATTTCGAAACTCGGAGTCGTTATCGCAGGTTAGACGACAAGATAGGTTTTAATCGCCCAGAGTAGGGGCGGCTACCGGTAAAACTCGGGGTTGAACGGACGACGTCGACGGACCCGGAAAACCACTTACCGAAGAACGTCGCGCCGCTCGTCGAAGCGGGAGATCTTCAGTAACCGCGCGTTCTCTTCCTCGGTCGGCGACCGGT
>JAYVXM010000050.1:0-2584 GCA_043785205.1 Bdellovibrionales bacterium | reverse complement strand
CGCGCGCATGGAAAACTATTCGAAAAAGCAGGAAGAAAATATCGGACGCCTGCACGCGCGCTACCAGGCGGCGCAGGATGAGCTTAAGACACAAAACGGCGACGCCTAACGCGTCCGACCGCAGATGATTCGGTCGAAGATCTTCAGCGAGGAGAGCGAGAAGCCGAAGACCAATAGAATGAAGAAGGCCGGGCCGTTCGGAAGCTCGAGTTCCCGCACGTTCAGGATCGAACGGACAAAGAGGTTATTGATGAAGACCCAGCTGAAGGTGCCCCACATGAATCCGGCGCCGAGCAGAGCGGACGTTCGGTTCGATTTCACGAAGTGCGAGTAGACCATGCCAAGGACCGCGCAGATCGCGAGGTGGACGATCGTGCCGATGATCACGGCATGGGTCATCCCGAGGGTGAGCGCGTCCCGACCGAGTACGATTGTCGCGGGGATCTTGAACGGGTACCAAAACTCGTAGCCGCCGGCCTGGGCGAGGAAGCCCGCGAAAACCCAGGCGACCAAACCCGCGAAAATTCCGGCGCACGCCCCGGCGATGGTCCGCGGAAGATCGAATACGAGCCAGGTCGCGACCAGATCCATTTCTCCTTCCTCTTGGGGAACGGAAGAAGCGGACATCGAAGCGTGAGAAGGGGTGATCATGATTCTCCGATCATAAACTGGGCGTGATTCGAAGAGAAGAGGGGAGTCGCCGGCCCCTGAAATTAATGCATCGCATGAACTAGCGAAAATTTTTACGCTTTCGTACACTGAAGTCCATGCCGGTCATCGACTTCCAAACCCTCCTCCTTTCCGAGACGCTTTCCGGCGTCCTTCCGCCCGCCGCTCGGAAGTGGGGAAAGTTTTGGGCGAAGCCCGTTTCGCGCGCGCTCCACCGGGCCCAGCCCTGGATCCGCTTCCTCCCGCCGATCGGACGCTCGGTCGTCGAGGAAGTGAGTTCGCTCGCGCCCCTTTCCCACGCGCTCTTCGAGTCGTCGCTCGCCGACCTCCGTGAGTCGGCCGAAAAATATCGCGTCGACCGATGCGTGCTCCTTTCCGATCCCGCGCGCGTGTCGAACGCGCGTCTCCTCGAGATCGCCGAACGCGACCCGATGTTCATTCCGGCGATCCGAATCCCTCGGCCGGAAACCGGCGCGACCGAGAGGATCGAGAGCGAAATCGCGGACGCCCATGCGCACGGCGCCCGCATCCTTCAGATCCATCCCGCGTCCGACGGGATCGATCCGAGTCACGATTTCTACCTTCGCCAAATCGAAGCGGCCGCGAAGTATGGCTGGATCGTCCTCGTCCAGACGGGCGCTCCGAAAGTCCACCTCGTCTATCGCCGACCCGAATATTCGGAAGTCGGTCGATTCGAGAGCGCATTCAAATCCTGGCCGAAAACGACGTTCGTCGTCGCGCGGATGGGCTTCAACGATCCGGGCCGGGCGATGGATCTCGCCGAGACCTATCCGAACCTCGTACTCGAAACCTCTTGGCAGCCGCTCGAGACGATCGCCGAGGCCGTTCGCCGCGTCGGTGCGGAACGCGTCCTGTTCGGCTCGGACTGGCCGATCCTCGGAAATAACCAACGCGTCGGCCTTCGGCGCATCCAAGGTGCGGTTCGCGCGCAAATGTTTTCCGAAGAGGACGCCGCGAAAATTCTCGGCGGAAACGCGGAGGCGCTTCTCGAAGCCGTCGCTACCGAAACCAAAATATAGGGAACCCGATGCCGATTCACCGCCTCGACCGACTTCGCGCCTCTGAATTTAAACTCCTTCCCCGCGAACGGACCGTCTTCTTCCTTCCCGTCGGCCCGATCGAGGATCACGGAGACGCGCTTCCCATGGCGCTCGACCTCTTCGAGGCGAACGCGCTCGGCGAACGAACGGCGAAACTCCTCGACGCCGAAGGTTGGCACAGCATTTTCGTTCCGGCGGCTCCCCTCGGCGTCGACGCGAATACCGCGGCCCTCGGAATCCGCGTCCGCGCCCATGTTCTTCGCGATTATCTCGTCGATTTCTGCGACTCGCTCGCCGCCCAGGGCTTTCGCTTTTTCGTCGCCCTCTCCGGAAACCCCGGCCCGCGCCAGCTCACCGCCATCGAGGAGGCCGGAAAATTCCTCCGGAAACGCCATTTCCGTTTCCGGATTTTCCCGAACGCGCGGTCGCCCATGCTCGTCTCGGCGAATTCCGTGCTCCTCGACGACGCCGAAAAATCGCTTTCGTCCCTCTTCATGAATCCGAAGGAGCACGGCGGGGCCCGCGACGCCGGTGTCGCGCTCGCCTGCGCGCCGGAGCTCGTTGATGAAAAGCTCCTTCGCACCCAAACCGCCATCGTCGTCGAAACCACCGGCCTCGAGCGGTGGCGCGAAGGCCGGGCCGGAAAAGTTTCGGGCTACTGGGGAAATCCCGCCGCCGGAGACGCCGCAAAAGGAGCGGCGCTCCTCGACGAAAAGGCGAAGGCCCTCGCGACGAAGTTCGTCGCGGCGGCGGAAGGGGGCAAACCCCACGCGCTTTTCAAATCCTGGTATTCCCTCGTTCCTTCGAACCAGAGTCTCTTCAAGATCTGGATTCTCGTCATCGTTCTCGCAACG
>JAYVXM010000049.1:0-8576 GCA_043785205.1 Bdellovibrionales bacterium | reverse complement strand
GGCGTCGGCCGTGGTAAAGGAGAAGCACGAGAGCATCGCACCGAGAAGGAGCCCCGCGGTTAGGGCGGTGAAGGGTTGGTTCTTCACGCGCCGGATCCATTTCATGGACGAAGGGACGCGGGGTTTCGACAGATTCAGCATAGCGGGATACCTCGGAGGGGGCGGGGGACGACAGGAGAGCCACTGACTTGTATAATACCCGAGCAATCTTGTCTAATTTAAAGTTGAGTAAATAAGTCTAGTTTAAGGCCTTAGCGCTCCCTGTGCTATTGGAAAAGTCTTTAAATTCAAGCGATTAGTGGACGAGAAGTTTCGGACTCGACTGCGCGAGCTTCCGAAATTCGAGCATTTGGCGAACGAAGGTTCCGACATGCTCGAGGTAGAATGCATTCGGTCCATCGCTTTTCGCGACCTCCGGCCGCGGGTGACATTCCAGGAAGAGGCCGTCGGCGCCGGCCGCCATCGCCGCGCGCGCGAGGACTTCGATCATTTCCCGTTTTCCGCCCGTGCTCTTTCCGCCGGCACCGCCGCCGGGCGACTGGACCGAGTGGGTGGAGTCGTGGATCGTCGGTACGCCGAAACCGGACATGACCTGGAAACTCGTCATGTCGACGACGAGCGTGTTGTATCCGAAGCTCGAGCCGCGCTCGGTAAGGCAGAGCCAGTCCTGTTTTCCACGGATCCCGATCTTTTCTTCGACCGCGCGCGCTTTATCGACGATGTTTTTCGCGTCCCAGGGCGCTAGAAACTGACCCTTTTTCACGTTCAGGCGCCGACCGTTCCGAAGCGCCGCTTCGGCGCCGGCGACGATGAGATCGGTCTGCCGACAGAGGAACGCCGGAATCTGGAGGAAGTCGACGACGTCGGCGACGGGCTTCGCTTGATCCGGCGTGTGCAGATCGGTCAAAACGGGAAGTCCGGTCTTTGCGCGCACGCGATCGAGAATCTTCAGGCCGAGTTCCATGCCCGGTCCGCGGAAGCCGTCGATCGAAGTACGGTTCGCTTTATCGAAGCTCGCCTTGAAGTAGAGGTTGATCTCGCCAGCCGAGATCAGGGTCCCGAGCTGCCGCTTGAGCTCTTCCGCGATTTCGAAAACGATCCCGGTATCGAGTGTTTCATCTTCGATCACACAGGGCCCGGCGATCAGCGTCATGGGCGTTCTTTTGGTCGTCATTCCCTAGGTCTATCCCTTGAAAAGCATTCAGAAAAGCGAAAGGATCAAGGGATGGAAAAATCTTCCGGCGCGAGCCTCTCGGCAAAGCTTCTCCAGACCCCCGAAATCCAGGCCCGGCTGAAACGGATCAAACTTCTCCTCCTCGACGTCGACGGCGTCATGACGGACGGGCGGATTTTCTGGATCGAGAGCCAGGGTTGGACTCGGAATTTCAACGTGAAAGACGGTTACGGATTGAAACTCCTGATGGCCGCCGGGATCCAGGTCGGGATCATTTCCGGGGGAAAATCGAAGGACGTCGAAACCCGCGCGTCGTTCTTGAAGGTGCATCACGTTTTCCTTGGCGACGAGAACAAGGTCGTCGCGCTCGATAAGATCATCGCCTCCACCGGGCTGAAGCCGGAGGACATCGCGTTCATTGGCGACGACCTCTTCGATATTCCGGTCCTCGAACGCGTCGGCTTCTCGGCGACCGTTCCCCACGCGGTAAATCCCGTGAAGGAGCGCGTCCATTACATCACGGAATTCGAAGGCGGCGCCGGCGCCGTTCGCGAAGTCGCGGATGCGATTCGACAGGCCCAGGGCCACGGGCCGTATTGATGGCCCGCTCGAAGAAGAGAGCCGGAAAAAAGATCCGCGAGCGCTGGATCGTGAAGGCGGGGAGTAATCTCATCTGCTCCGGCGGCCCGATGCTCATTCGCGCGTGGATGCAGCAGGTGGCCCACCTTCGGAAACGCCACGGAATCGAGGTTATCTGGGTCACCTCCGGCGCGATCGCGACCGCGGTCGATTTCATGGGCGAGCCGCTGAAGGCGAAACGGACGATCGCCCAGAAACAAGCCCTGGCCGCGATCGGCCAACCCCTCGTCCTCGATCTCTACACGATGGGCCTTCGCGCGCAGGGACTCGGCGCCGCTCAAGTTCTCCTCACCTACGAGGATCTCGCGGACGCGAATCGGCGCGGAAACTTTCAGAACACGATCGAGCAGCTGCTCGAGTGGAACATCACGCCGGTTCTCAACGAGAACGACGCGGTCGCCATCCAGGAAATCAAATTCGGAGATAACGATTCTCTTTCCGCGCGGGTCGCGCGCGTGATCGGCGCCGATCGGCTCGTCATCCTGACCGATGTCGAAGGGCTGTTCGATTCGGATCCGCGCCGGAATCCGGCCGCGCGACTCGTTCCGGAACTGAAGAGCGTCTCTCTCGGGCAGATTCGCGACGTCGAAAAGGGAAGCGTCGCGAAGGGAAGGGGCGGCACCGCGCGGGGAACCGGCGGGATGCTCTCGAAGCTGATGGCCGCGAAACTCGCGTCCGATAATGGCGTTCCGACCCACCTCGTGAAGGGCGACGAATCGAACGTTCTCGTCGAGATCGCGAGCGGAAATCGCCTCGGGACGTTCGTGCACGCCCGAAAGCGGAAACGGTAGGCCGAGGATGGAAAAAACGAGCGCCCTACCGAAGGAGATCGACGCTTCCCTCGACCACTTACGGGTCGGAGCCCGCCGGCTTCGCGCTTCTTCGGCGGACGTGCGGAATCGGGTTCTCCTGGTGCTCGAACAGAAACTCGGAACCGAAGAGGCCGCGATCCTCAAGGCGAACGCCGCGGATCTCGCCGCTTTTCCCGCCGACGGCACGGCCGCGTTTCGGGATCGCCTTCTCCTGAATCCGGAGCGCGTCCTCTGGATGCGCGAAAGTCTCCGTCAAGTCGCCGGACTCGGCGATCCGCTCGGCGAGGTCGTCGAGGAACGTACGCTGAAGAATGGCTTGCGCACGCGTCGGGTACGTAGCCCGCTCGGCGTGATTCTCATGATTTTCGAATCGCGTCCGAACGTGGCGATCGAAGCGTTCTCGCTCGCGCTGAAGTCGGGGAACGCCCTCATCCTCCGGGGCGGCAAGGAATCTCGAGAGACGACCGCCGTTCTTTATCGGCTGATCACGGAGTCGATGGCGGAGGCCGGGCTCCCGGGCGACGCTTTTTTAGGAATTTCGAATCCGGATCGCGGAATCGTGCGGGGATTGCTCGCGGAGAAGGGGCGCATCGACGTCGTCGTTCCCCGGGGGGGCGACGGGCTGATCGCCTTCGTCGTGGAAAATGCGCGGATGCCGATCATCAAAAACGATCGCGGGCTCTGCCATGTTTACGTCCATTCGGACGCCGACCTCGAAAAGGCGGCGGCGATCGTCGAAAACGCGAAGGTCCAGCGGCCCGGCGTTTGTAATTCACTCGAAACCCTTCTCGTTCATTCTTCGGTGGCGGCGGCGCTCGTCCGCGAGCTCGCGAAATGCCCGGGAATGGGGACGGTCGAGTTTCGGGCCGACTCGCGGGCGAAGCCTGTTTTCGAAGTCGCCTTTCCCCGAAAGACGGTCGCGGCGAAGCCAGCGGACTTCGACACCGAGCATCTCGATCTGATCCTGAACGTGAAAACCGTCGACTCGGTCGACGAAGCGATCGCCCACATCGAAAGTCACGGCTCGCGCCACTCGGAATCGATCCTCACGCGCGATGAAAAAACGGCGCGTCGGTTCCAGTCGGAAGTCGACGCGGCGGCGGTCTACTGGAACGCCTCGACTCGCTTTACCGACGGGTTCGAGCTCGGACTCGGCGGCGAGCTCGGCATCAGCACTCAGAAGTTACATGTGCGGGGTCCGGTCGGACTCCGCGAGCTCACCAGCGTACGGTGGGTGATCGACGGGGAAGGACAGATTCGATGAAGATCGGCATTTTGGGATTAGGGAAAATGGGCGAAGCGCTCGTGCACGGCATCCGAGCTTCCGGCGACGGAAAGAAATGGCGGCTCGAGGCGACGACCCGATCGACGGAAAGCGCGAAGCGAGCCGCGAAAGCGCTACGAATTTCCGTTCACACGGACAACGCGAAACTCGCGAAGAACTGCGACGTGATCATCCTTGGTGTGAAACCGCACCAGGTCGCGGCGGTCCTCGGGGAAATCGCCGGATTCGTCACGAAACGAAAGCTCGTCGTCTCGGTCGCGGCGTCGGTCACGACGAGCCAGATGGAGGAGTGGGTTTCCCACGGGTGCGCGGTGATTCGCTCGATGCCGAATACCCCCGTGCTCATCCGCGAAGGCATGACCGTGCTTTGCGCCGGTAAGGACACTTCGGCGGCCCAATTGAAGGCCGCGGAGAAGATCTTCGCCACCGTCGGCCGGACTTCGATCGTCGAGGAACGCCTGATGGACGGGGTGACCGGTCTTTCCGGTTGCGGACCAGCGTACGTTTATCTCATCGCGGAGGCGCTCAGCGAGGCCGGCGTAAAGGTCGGCCTCCCGCGCGCGACGGCGACGCTCCTCGCCGCCCAGACCCTCATGGGAGCGGCGAAAATGCTTCTCGTCCGCGGCGTCCATCCCGCCGCCCTCAAGGACGAAGTAACGACGCCGGCGGGCTGCACGATCGACGGCCTCATGGCGCTTGAAGAAGGAAAGCTTCGGGTCACGCTGATCAAGGCCGTTCTGGCGGCGGCCGAAAAAAGCGAACGCCTCCGATCGGAATCGTAACCGATCGAAGGCGTCCTGATTTTTCAGCGGGAGGCGATTAGCGAGGGAGGATCGAACCGAGGAGATCGGCCGTGCGCTTTTCGGTCATCGAGGCGTAGCAGCCGGCGTTGATCACTTTCTCTTCGGAACCGCCGCGCATTTCGTCCGCCTGGAGAGTACACTGAGCGGTGCGGAAAGCGAGCCAGGCCTTTTCGGAAGCCTTCAACTTCGTCGCGCCGACCGGATCGGAGCTGGCTTTGGCTTTCGTATACGCGGCTTTCAGGGCGGCGTCGGCCCGGGTGCCTTCGGCGAGCAGGCACTGGAAAGTATCGTTCGTAGACTTTTCGGAGTCGCAGTTTTTCGCCGGCGCCGACGGCCCTTCCTTTAGGATCTTGGCTTTCGCGTCGTAGCTTGCGGTTCGCTTTTTCGAGAGACCGTTGCTGTCCGAATAGGTGATTTCCACGCCGTTCGCCGTCGCGACGAGGCCGGAAATGCCCATTGCGTCGGTCGTCGAATCGGAGCGGGGCGAGAGGAGGAACGCGGCGTCGTAGCCGGCTTCGCCGCCGACGTCTTGGCCGGTGAGGAGTACCGACGTCGTCCCGACGTCGCCGTTCAGAACGGTGTCCATCGTGACGAGCTTATACGCTTGGGTGCCCGAACGGACGTTGGTCACCGAGAAAATCGCGTTCGCTTGGTCGGCGATCGGTTGGGCTTTCGACGTCGCGCTGATCGGTGAAAGATCGGCGAAGGCGGAGAGGGAGGTGAGGGCGGTAATGATGGCGGTATTGAAAGCAAGCATCGAGATTTTCACGGAGGGACTCCTGGGGTAGGGAGGTTGGGGTTGAGGACGGAGACGGTCAGAAAGGCTAGCTCGCTACAGTCGGACAGTACCCGCCCATTCGCGAGTCTACCGATGACGACTAGTTGTAAATTTGGATCTGCTCCATCGGAGCGGTGTCGGCAGCCTCGATTTGTTCGGGCACAAGTTTACCGGCGTGGGCCTGGAGAATCAGGGCGACCATCACGGTGACGACTACGAAGAGGATCGACTTTAACGTTTCGGTCATAGAACTCGGTCCTTCACACGTCCCCACACACGGGGACGGCGCGTTTTAACATAGTCTGACTAAATTGGTCAAATAATAATGTGCACTGCGTTATTGCGGAGTCGTGAAAGCGAAAGTATGAAAATATGAATGATTTCGAGGCACTGGTCTTGCGCGGGCAGCGCCCTTTCGATGCGGAGTAACCCATGAATCCTGAATGATTTCTAAGGTTTAGCGGGTCGACTACCGAAAAGAAGGGGATGCCCGAGCCTTTCTTCCACCTCGTCCCCTCGCGCTCCTTCCTCGGAGTCGTGCTCGCTCTCGCGACGCTCGCCGCACCGGTCGCGCGCGCGGGAGATCTCGATCCGATCTGTTCGAAGTACGTCGAGGATCGGGGCTACCAGAAATTTTATAATACCCGTTCGGGAACGCGCGCGGCCGGCGACACGATCTACTGGGAAACGCGAGTGCTTCCCGATTTCGAGCGGATTTCGCAGGACCCGAAATTTCAAACCGAGGCGATCCTGAATTCGAAGTTCAAGACGATGCTTTCATCCTATGGCCTAAGGGAAAACGAAATCTCGAGCGCGAACCAGGACCGGATCATCTCGAACTGCCACACGAATCCGCAGATGGAGGGCTGCCTCGCGATGCAGACTTACTGCGTTTCGAACTACGTGAAAACGCAGTGGCCGAAGGCGAGGGACAGCTTTTACGGGTGCCTCGACGCGAAAAATCGAAATAATGGATGCGGAAAGGACTTTCAGACCGCCGACGGGATCGCGCGGAACCTCGGCGTCCTGAATCAGTTCCAAACCAAGATCGGCGAAATCGACGGGAACCTGCGGAAGCTTCCCTTGGTTCCGGAATACCTAAGCGACATCCAATCGACGTTCGAGGATTTTTCCGCGAACGTCCAGGCGAAGCTCGCGCTCGGTAAGAAGAAGCTCGAGGACCTCAAAAAGGAGGAATCCGCCGCTTCGGACGGCCGATTCCAGGCCGCCAACCGGCAGGCGGGCGCCCTCGGCGACGCGTGCCGCGCGTTCAGCGCCTGCAAAGGGTACCTCGAACGACAGGGCCACCACGATACGAAACAACTCCTGAATCAAATCTCGAGCTGCGACGTGAGCATCAAGTACGCCGGCAGCTCGGCCCAGTTCGATTCGACGGTGAATACGCTCAAGGATATTCAATCCGCGGCCCAGAAAAAGGCGCTCGCCGATCTTTCGCACGAGACGTTCGACGAAGCGCTCGGCTCGAGCGCGCGCCAATACCTCGACCTCTACGCCCGCGTGAACGGCGGCATGCCTTCGGAGTCGACTTTTTGTCAGCGCTTCGGAAAATGCGGCGATCCGATCCTCCACGCCGCGTACGCGGAGACGAAGGCCCAGTCGGCCAGCCTCGCGCCGGTCGATTTCGGCGCGGAAATGGCGGCGTTCAATACGAAGGTGCGGGCTCTAAACGCCGCCTGCACGAAAGCGAAGGACGGCGGACAAAATCCGAACGAAGCGATCGACACCGCCCACCGGCAGATGCTTTACGGTTCGATGCTCGGCGGTCTTCTCATCGTCGACAAATTCTCCGACAAGGTCGGAAAGTTCGACCCCGCCAACTGCCTCGAAAAGGGCGTGGGAATGAAGGAGCTCGACCCGAAATCCGACGGGGCGGACGTGAAGGGAGCCCTGAACGAAATGGTCGGCATCATCGCCGATAAGGGAAAAGAGCTGACCCATCAGCAGTCCGACCTTCTCGACCCGAAGGATCCCACGACGGGAATCCAGTACTTTCTCGAAAACGATCCGCTCGTGCTGCGCGAGTTGATCCGGAAAACGAATAGTCCGGAGCAAGCGATGCTCCTTTGCGGCGCGATCGAAAAGATCTACGCGAAGGAAGCGAAACGCCGTTTTTGGTCGAAGACGTTCACGTACCTGACGATCGCCGGCGCGATCGTCGCGACGATCATGACCGCCGGGGCGGCGACTCCCGCCCTGGTCGCTTCGATTTCGTTCGGGCTCGGCACGGCCGCGCTCGGCCTCGGGACCTATAATTCCATCACGAACATGATCCATCTCGATTCGGATCAGAAACACCTCGAGCGATCGAACGCGACGGGGTCGTTCGACCGAGATCTGTCGGGAAGCTTAATCACGCAGGATCGCCAGGAGTTCAAAGGCGAAGCGATCGGTCTCGGCCTCCAGTTCGTACCGATCGTCGGAAAATCCCTCGGCGGAGTCGTCGGAAAAACCGTGATCAAGCCCTTGCTCCAATCCCGCCTCTTCACCCTTCTGAGCGAGACTCCGGTCTGGAAAGGGGCGGGCGAAGCGACGGCCACCCTGACGAAGCCCGTCTCGGCCCTCATGACGAGCCTGAAAGCGGGAAGCGCAAAGGCCGGTGATCTGACCGCGGCGCTGATCTCGAGGGTCAGTCCGACGACGTCGAAGATCGCGGTCGCGACGTTCGGGGCGATCACGAAGGACATGGGGCCGGACGCCGCGATGATATTCACGGCGAACGCGCTGACCCACCCGAAGCCGTTTTCGAAGGACGGTATGCTCGAGATGCTCGAGGCGTTCGTGAAGGCGCGGGGAATGGCCGCGCTCGGGAACGCCGGCGGGAAAATCTACGCCAAATTGAAAACCGGCGGATTCGAAGCCATTACGGCCAACCGCCTCGTCGAAATTCCGACGACGAAGGAATTCAAGGACCCGGTAAAAATCGAGACGACCCTCGCGCCAAACGGCGATAAGTTACTCACGGTCGTGCCGACGTCCGAGATGAAAGTGCACGCCGAAAGCAAGAACTGGAACGCCGACGATTACGCCGAACGGAAGCACATGGCCGAGCAGGTCCTCGGCGAAG
>JAYVXM010000048.1:0-8578 GCA_043785205.1 Bdellovibrionales bacterium | reverse complement strand
CTCGAAGCGGGGCGCGTCCTTCGCGTCGAGGGGAACGGAAACCCCATAGGCCCAAGGAAGAATCATCGCGCCGATGCAGCAGTGATAGTCGAGCGTGAATCGAAGCTTCCGGCCCGTGCTCGTGACTTCGTTCCGAAGAAACGCGGTATAGTTCCGCGTTTCCATTTCCTTCGAGGCTGGGTGCTGGGTCCGGGCGAGGGCGAAGTCGCGATTCAAGTCGACCCCGCGCGCGTTTTCCCGCCGGCGCGCCGAATAGCCGTCCGGATTTAGGATCGGGATGAAAACCATCTCGCCGCCCCCCGCGAAGAACTTCCGGATCGGCTCGGACGCGGCGCCCGCGCCGAGAACCCACTCGGGAAGGCGGTCTTCGATTCCGAGAAATTCGTTTCCATGGATCGCGCCGGTCACGACGATGAGCGGAGCGTCCGCGCCCGGATTTTCGATCTCGCGAAGGCGAATGCCGACCATCGGGAGGCCCTTCGGAGTCCTGCCGTAGGTGAAGACGTCGGCTTCCTTCGGATGGGCCGCGGCGAGCGTCTTGAGTCCGTCGACCATCTGGGCGTAGGCCGGGCCCGGATAGCCGGAATCACCGAAAAAATCCGGCGTCCAGGCGTCGCCGCCCATCGAGGCGAAGGCGGTCGACGACGAAAGCGCGAGGAGGGTACCGAGGGCGAGGACGTTCAGGTTTTTCATCTTATTTTCCTTCTACGAGCGACTTCCATTCCGTCTCTTTAAATCCTACCCGTCCGGCTTTCCCGGCGAGGACGAAGGGACGTTTCACGAGTTTTCCGTGCTTCGCGAGGAGGGCGAGAGCTTCCGCCTCGCTCATTTCCGGGAGCTTCTCTCCGAGCCTCATCTCGCGGTAGAGGAGGCCGGAAGTGTTAAAGAGCTTGCCGATCTTCCCGTCGTAAACCGCGAGCATCCGCTTCAGCTCGGCCACCGTCGGGGGCTGATCGACGATCGGGATCGCTTCGTAAGCGATCTTCTTTTTCTCGAGGTATTTCAAGGCCTGCTTGCAGGTCGAGCAGTTCGCGTATTCGTAAACCTTCAGCTTGGCCATTTTAATTCCTTTTCGGTGCGTTTGCCTTGATGTGGTCGACGACCTCCTGGAGAGACGCGCCCGGAGTGAAGATCATATGAACGCCGAGTTTTTTCAGCGGCGCGAAATCTTCGTCGGGAATGATCCCGCCGACCAGGATTAGTGCGTCGTCGAGCCCTTCCTTCTTCAGTCCTTCGAGGATCTCCGGAACGAGGGCGTTGTGGGCGCCCGAGAGGATCGAGAGGCCGACGACATGGACGTCCTCTTCGACCGCCGCGCGGACGACCATCTCCGGCGTTTGGTGGAGGCCCGTATAGATGACTTCGAATCCCGCGTCGCGCAACGCCCGCGCGATTACTTTCGCCCCGCGGTCGTGGCCGTCGAGGCCCGGTTTTGCGACTAAGACTCGGATTTTTTCGTTGTCCATGGTTCGTGTCCTTAAGGCGTTAGAAGCTGCCCGCTTCGCTGTAGATTCCGTAGACTCCGCGAAGAGTGTCGCAGATCTCCTGGAGGGTGGCGTATTCCTTCACGGCGGCGAAAACCGACGGGCACATGTTCTTTCCCGCCGCCGCGTCGACGCGAACGAATTCGAGCGCCTTCCGGACGGCGTCCGCGTTCCGCCGCTTCTTCAGCGCGGCGATCTTCTCGATCTGCTTCTTTTCGACGGAGCGATCGATGTAAAGCGTGTCCATCTTCCGCTTTTCCTCCGGCGACTGGTATTTGTTCACGCCGACCATCACCTTTTCCTTCGATTCGAGCTGACGTTGGAAATGGTAAGCGGAATTTGCGATTTCCGCCTGCGGAAACCCGCGCTCGACGGCGGCGACCATACCGCCCATCTCGTCGATCCGGCGGATATAGTCGAGGGCTTCCCGCTCGACCCGGTTCGTGAGGGCTTCCATAAAATAGCTTCCCCCGAACGGGTCGACGACGTTCGTGACGCCGGACTCTTCCGCGATCACTTGCTGGGTCCGGAGCGCGATCATGACCGCTTCGTCGGTCGGAAGCGCTAGCGTCTCGTCCATCGAGTTTGTGTGGAGTGAATTCGTTCCGCCCATGACGGCGGCGAGGGCCTGGATCGCGACGCGGACGATGTTGTTATACGGCTGCTGGGCGGTGAGCGAAACGCCCGCGGTCTGGGCGTGCGTCCGGAGCATCCACGATTTCGGATCCTTCGCATGATAACGATCCCGAAGAAGGCGGGCCCAAATCCGACGTGCGGCGCGGAATTTCGCGATCTCCTCGAAGAAGTCGTTATGCACGTCGAAGAAGAACGAGAGCCGCGGCGCGAACGAATCGACGTCCATTCCCCGCGCGATCGATCGTTCGACATATGCGAGGCCGTCGGCGAGGGTGAACGCGAGTTCCTGGACCGCCGTCGCGCCCGCTTCCCGGATGTGGTAGCCGGAGATCGAAACCGTGTTCCAGTTCGGGTAGTTCTTCGCGCCGTATTCGATCGTATCGATCACGAGCTCGGTCGCCGGCTTCACCGGAAAGAGCCATTCTTTCTGGGCAATATATTCCTTCAGGATATCGTTTTGGAGCGTGCCGCGGACCTTCTCACGCGCGACGCCGTTCTTTTCGGCGACGGCGTAGTACATCATGAGAATGACGATCGCCGGGCCGTTGATCGTCATCGAGGTCGTGATCTCGCCGAGGGCGATTCCCGCGAAGAGCTCCTCCATGTCCTCGAGCGAGGAAACGGCGACGCCGCACTTTCCGACCTCGCCCTTCGAGCGCGGGGAATCGGCGTCGTAGCCCATCAGGGTCGGCATGTCGAACGCGGTCGAAAGGCCGGTCTGCCCGTTCGCGAGCAGCATCTTAAAGCGTTTATTCGTCTCGGTCGCGCTCGAGAAGCCCGCGAACTGGCGCATCGTCCAGAGCTTCCCGCGATACATATTCCGCTGAACGCCGCGGGTGAACGGGAACTCGCCCGGAAATCCGAGATCGCGGAGGTAGTCGAAGCCTTCCGCCTCGAGGTCGACCGGCGTCGAGAGGAGCGGAACGTCCATGTCGGAGAGCGTCGTGAACTTCTCCGGCCGCGGCGGCGCCTTCCGCTCGGTTTCGGCGAGACGCTTTTTGAAGCCCTCGATCTCTTTCTTCAGCTTTTCGATCTCTTCCGTCTGCGTTGGCTTGGACATGGACTTCATCCTTCCGCGATTAGGCCTTCAATTCCGCGAATTCCTGGGCCGCGATCACGATCCGCTGGATCTCGCTCGTGCCTTCGTAAATTTCGGTGATTTTCGCGTCTCGGAAATTCCGCTCGACGACGTATTCCTTCGTGTACCCGTATCCGCCGTGGACCTGGATCGCCTTCGTCGCGGTCCACATCGCGGCTTCCGAGGCGACGAGCTTCGCCATCGCGGCTTCCTTCGAATATTTCAACCCGAGGTCCTTCAGCCGGGCCGCGTTCCACACGAGGAGCCGGGCGGACTGCATCCGCGTCGCCATGTCGGCGATGTGGAACTGGATCGCCTGGAGCTTCGCGATCGGAGCGCCGAACTGTTCGCGTTCCGCGGCGAACTTCTTCGACGCGTCGACCGCACAGCGGCCGATGCCGAGCGCCTGGGACGCGATGCCGATCCGGCCTCCGTCGAGGGTTGAGAGTGCGATCTTCAGTCCTTGGCCTTCGGCGCCGAGGAGTCCCTCCGCCGGAACGAGCACGTCGTCGAAGAAGAGCTGGGCGGTCGAAGAGGCGGTGATCCCGAGCTTGTCTTCGAGCTTCGAAACGACAAATCCCTTCGATTTCGTGTCGACGATGAACGCGGTGACGCCCTTATAGCCCTTCGTCGGATCGATCGTGGCGAATACGATCGCGACGTCGGCTTCCTTCCCGTTCGTGATCCAGTTCTTCGTCCCCTTCAGCCGGTAGCCGCCGTCGACCTTCGCAGCGGTCAGCTTCAGCCCGCCCGGATCCGATCCGGCGCCGGGTTCGGAGAGCGCGAAGCAGCCCAGTTTCTCGCCCTTCGCGAGTGGCGTGAGCCATTTCTTCTTTTGGTCGGGCGTCCCGTACGCGTCGATCGGCCAGCAGACGAGGGAATTATTCACCGACATGATCACGCCCGTCGACGCGCAGGCCGCCGAAATTTCTTCCATGCACATCGCGTACGAAAGCGCATCGAGCCCGGCCCCGCCGAACTCTTCGGAGACCATCATTCCCATGAGGCCCATCTCGGCCATCCGGCGGATGTTCTCCGCGGGAAATTCCCCGGTTTCGTCGTGGTGCTTCGCCGCCGGCGCCACCACCTCGCGCGCGAACGCGCCGACCTGGTCGAGGAGCATCTTCTTGTCTTCGTCGTGCTCGACCGGCCAACCCCTCATGGCTTTAACCCCTCGAAATGCGGTTTCCGTTTTTCCGTGAACGCGCCCATGCCCTCGCGCTGGTCAGGGGATTTCATCAGTCGTCCGAAGGCGTGCGCCTCGGCGTCTACCTTCGTATTCAACCCCATCGCTTCGGTGAACTCGACCATGAGCGACTTCGCCTTCGAGACGGCCGTTGCGCTCTGGAGCGCGATCGGCTTCGCGTGATTCTCAATCACGGCGGCGAGAAATCCTTCGGCGGGCAGGACATGGTTACAAAGACCCATCGCGAGCGCTTCGTCGGCCTTCACGCGCCGGCCAGAATAAATCAGCTCCTTCGCCTTCGGGAGCCCGATCGAGCGAACGAGGCGGAACGTGCCACCGAATCCCGGAATGATCCCGAGGCCGACTTCCGGCTGGCCGAAGACGGCCTTCTCGGACGCGATGATGAAATCGCAGGCGATCGCCATTTCCGTTCCCCCGCCGAGCGCGAAACCGTTCACGGCCGCGATCGTCGGTTTCGACATCATCTCGAGAAGTTTCGCGGCTTCGTGGCCCATCTGGGAAAACGTCACGCCTTCCGCGGGCGCGAGGTCTTTCATCTCGGCGATGTCCGCTCCGGCGATGAAGGCTTTTTCGCCCTCGCCGGTCAGGACCACCACCCGGATCGTGTCGTCCTGTCCGAGCGCGAGGAGCGCGACGCGAAGTTCGCGAAGGGTCTGCGCGTTCAGTGCGTTCAGCGCCTTCGGGCGGTTGATCTTCAGGATCGCAATCCCCGGCTCCGCGTGTTCGATGAGGAGGTTTTCGTAGATTTCGTGTTTGGCGTCGATCAGCATTATTTTGTTCCCCAGCGCATCGGCGTCGGCGCTTCCGGATTCGCGTAGTCGTAGAATCCTTTTTTATTCTTCCGGCCAAACCACCCGGCGGAAACCATCTGTTTCAGAAGCGGGCTCGGGCGATATTTCGAATCGGCGAGTCCAGTGTGGAGCACTTCCATGATCGCGAGGCAGGTGTCGAGCCCGATGAAGTCCGCCAGCGTGAGCGGTCCCATCGGCTGATTCGTACCAAGCTTCATCGCGGTGTCGACATCTTCGACCGAGGCGATCCCTTCGTACACGACCTGGGCCGCTTCGTTGATCATCGGCATGAGGATCCGGTTCACCGCGAAGCCCGGGATGTCCTGGACCGAGACGAAGGTCTTCCCCAATTTCTCGGCGGCGGCCTTCACGGTCGCGAACGTCGCGTCGGTCGTCTGGATCGCGCGGATCCCTTCGACAAGCTTCATCACCGGAACCGGATTCATGAAGTGCATGCCGGCGACGAGGCCGGGGCGCTTCGTCTGGGCCGCGATCAGCGTGATCGAGATCGAGGACGTGTTCGTCGCGAGGATCGCGCCGGGTTTGCACGCTTCGTCGAGCTGTTTGAAGAGCGAGAATTTCAAAGTCGGATTTTCCGTGACGGCTTCGACGACGAGATCCGCTTCGCCGAGGTCGCCGATCCCGCCGACGCAGACGATCCCGTCGAGCGTGCGCTTCACTTCGTCTTCGGTGATCTTCGCCTTCTCGACGAGCTTCTTGAGCTGGGCGGCGATCTTCGCCTTCCCGCTTTCGGCGGTCGCGCGGTCGCGATCGGCGAGGAGAACCGAAAACCCGGCTTGGGCCGCGACCTGGGCGATCCCTCCTCCCATTTGGCCCGAACCTAAAACGCCGAACTTTTTAAGCTGAGAAAGCGAGGGGGTGGACACGGCGCGATAACCTCCGAAGGTTTGAAGAGTGCGAGCGCAAAACTTCACCCGTTCGCGGGCTATTTTCCAATACAAAATTCAGAGAAGATCCGGCCCAAAATATCGTCCGGCAGCGTCTCGCCGATCACGGGTCCGAGCGCCGTCAGCGCCTGGCGAAGATCCGCCGCGAAGAGGTCCTCCTCCGTCGTTTCCAGCGCCCTCTCGAGGTGCGTCACCGTCTCGCGGACCGCCCGGAGGTGGTCCATGCGCGTGAGGAGGACTTCGCCCGGCGCGCGCGCGGTGAATCGGGCGCAGTACCCGACGATTCCCTTCGCGGCTTCCGGAATTCCCTCCCCGCTCGTCGACGAGACGATCCCGACCGGAGGAACTCCGAACGTCTTCAGCGCCTCGCGCGCGCGAAAAAATTCGGCCTCGGTGGCCCGGTCCCGCTTCGTCAGGACGACGACCGCCTTTTCACGCGGTTTACCGATCGCGTCCCAAACCGCGTTCGTTTCGGCCCACTCGGCCTCGTTCGCGTTTGCGTCGCAGATGAGGATTAAAAAATCGGCGTCCGCCGCCGCCCGCACGCTTCGCTCGATGCCTTCGCGCTCGATCCGGTCGCCCGCGAAGTCGCGAATGCCGGCGGTGTCCTCGAGCCGAAGAGTGACCGAGGCGCTCCCCGCACGGAGAGTGAGGCTCTCGCGAACGACGTCGCGGGTCGTCCCCGGTAGTTCGGAAACGATCGAGCGGTCCTCGCCGAGAAGGGCATTAAAAAAGCTCGATTTTCCGGCGTTCGGACGTCCGACGAACGCGACGCGAACGCCGCTCTGAATCTTGTTACCGCGGTCGAACGAGGCTTCGAGACGGTGAAGCCGTTCGAGGATTTTGCGAACCCGCGTCTTCAAAACTGGCAGCGAAAGCTCCTCGACATCCTGGTCGGCGAAGTCGATGCCGAGTTCGCCCATCGTCGAAACCTTCCGGAGTTCTTCGGCGAGCTCGGTGATCAGCCGGGCCTGGGATCCTTCCATTTTTTCGAGCGCGAGTTTCGCCGCGCCCTCGTTCGTCGCCGCGATCAGCTCCGCGACCGCCTGGGCGGCGGTGATCGTCGTCTTTCCGTTCCGCACGGCGCGAAAGCTGAATTCGCCCGGAAGCGCCTGGCGCGAACCGAAGCCCTCGAGGGTCCGGAGGATCCGCTCGACGACGACGGGGCCGCCGTGGAGAAAGAATTCGACGAGGTCCTCACCGGTTTGGCTCTTCGGGGCGCGGTAATACACGGCCATCGCGTCGTCGAGGATTTCCCGCCCGCCGCCGAGCGCGTCCGTCGTCATTTTCGCGCGAAAAATCTCCCGCGCCGCGTACGTAGCGAGTCCCTTCTCGCCTTCCGGCAGAAGCCGGCCGAGCGCGACGATCGCCGACGGACCGCTCATCCGAACCACCGCGAGCGCCCCCCCGACGGGGGTCGCGAGCGCGTGGATCGTGTCGTGAGAAAGGTACTTCGATTGTTCCACGGCCGATTTCGGTTTAGGCGAATTTCTTATTGAGGAACCGTTGCTGAAGGATCGACGTCGCCGAGTTCACGAGCATGTAGAGCGTGAGTCCCGCCGGAAGATTCATCATCATCAAGCCGAAGAAGAGCGGCATGTACTGGAGCATCTTCGCCTGGGCCGGATCGGTCGCGGTCGAAGGCGTGATCTTTTGCTGGAACCACATTAGGCCCACGAGGAGAACCGGGGTGATATAAAACGGATCCTTCACGGAAAGGTCGTGAATCCAGCCGAAAAATGGCGCTTGATAGAGTTCGATCGCGGAATAGAGGACGCGGTAGAGCGCGAAGAAGACGGGCATCTGGAGGAACATCGGGAGACAGCCCGCGACGGGGTTGTAGCCCTGAGTCTTCATGAACGTGATCATCTCGCGATTGAGCGCTTCTTTGTCTTCCTTGTGCTTTTCCTTGAGCGCGTTCATCTGCGGCTGAAGTTTCGCGATCTTCTTCATGCTCTTCATCGACTTGTAGGTCAGCGGGAACGTGAGGATCTTGATGAGGATCGTGAGGAGGATGATCGAGATCCCCCAATTGCCGATTCCCGCGTTGATCCACTTCATCACCTTCAGAATCGGATAGGCGATGATCGTGAACCATCCGAAGTCGATCGTCAGGTCGAGGGTCGGGTCGACGGAGTGGAGCGAGTTCATCTCCTTCGGTCCGAAATAAATTTTCGTTGGAATCCGGATCGCGTTCGCGGTCACTGGATAAACGAGACTGACCTTTCCGAACTTATCATCGCGGGCGTCGCGCTGGGCGAGGCCGCGCGCCGACGGGTCCGTCGGAATGATCGCGAAGAGGAAATACCGCGTTTGGGCGGCGATCCAACTCGCGGCGCCCGGGAGATCCTTCAGGTGGTCGTTTCCGTCGCTCTTGATGTCCTTCAGTTTAAGGCGTTCGACCGAAGCGCCCTGGTAGAGAAGGAGCTGGCGGTCGGCTTCGTCTTTATCCGCCGGACCCTTCGTCGCGAGCG
>JAYVXM010000047.1:0-2595 GCA_043785205.1 Bdellovibrionales bacterium | reverse complement strand
ATCGCGCTGGTCCACGGCGACATTCTCGAGGCGCGAGACGTCGTGACGCGCCTGCACTCGGAGTGCCTCACCGGCGACGCCCTCGGCTCGCTTCGGTGCGATTGCGGGCAGCAGCTCCAGTCCGCGCTCCGGCAGATCGCCGCGAGCGAGAACGGCGTTCTCGTCTACATGCGCCGGCACGAGGGCCGCGGGATCGGGCTCGCGAATAAAATTCGCGCCTACGCGCTCCAGGACGAAGGAATGGATACGGTCGAAGCGAACCGCCACCTCGGGTTCTCGGCCGATCTTCGCCAGTACGGCGTCGGCGCCCAGATTTTACGGTACCTCGGCGCCGAGGAAATCCGGCTCCTCACGAATAATCCGCGGAAGGTCGTCGGAATCGAAGGTTACGGCCTGAAGATCGTCGAGCGGCTGCCGATCGAAAGCGCGCCGACGGGTTCGAACCTGGCGTACCTCACGACCAAGCGGGATAAGCTCGGTCACCATCTCGCCATCCTCTCTCCGGAGCTCGAATGAAATTCGCCATCCTCACCAGCCGTTTCAATCCCGAAGTCACGACCGGCCTCCGCCGGGGCGCGCACGCCTACCTCGCCGAGAAAGGGATCGGTGCGCCGTCGATCGACGAATTCGACGCCCCCGGCGCGTTCGAAATTCCGCTCCTCGCCCAGAAGCTCGCGCGGACCGGAAAATACGCCGGCGTGATCTGCCTCGGCTGCGTGATCAAGGGCGACACCGCCCATTTCGAATTCATCAGCCTCGGCGCGACGATCGGAATCGTCCAGGCGTCGCTCGCGACGGAAACGCCGATCACGTTCGGCATCCTTACGACCTATACCGACGAACAGGCGACGGTTCGGAGCCGGGATAACGCCGAAAACAAGGGCCGCGAAGCCGCGGCGGCGTGTTTCGAGTCGATCGAAGTTCTGAAGCGGATTCAAAACCTCTAGTCGCACCGCCCGACGCGAGAACCCGGTCTTTGGGCGCACCTGCGCCAGGCGTTAGGGGGTCCTTTCCGACGAAAACAGCGAAGGCAGTGATTTCTAGTAGGACGAGTGAGCCGGGTCCCTTTACGCTAAAGGCATGAGAATACAGGTATGGGGCGTTCGGGGATCTCTCCCTTCGCCGCTCTCGCCCATCGAAGTCGAACGCAGAGTCGTCGGAGCGATCGAACTTTTCCTCGCGGCCGGCCACCGCGATCCGAAGGATATTAAGCCGTTTCTGGCCTCCATGCCCATGGGAAAACTCGGCGGGTACGGCGGGAATACGCCCTGTATCGAAGTGAACTCGGCGGAAACCCAAATCATCATCGACGCCGGATCGGGTCTTCGCGGCCTCGGCGTCGAGCTGATGAAAGGCCCGTGCGGACACGGCCAGGGGAACGTTCACATCTTGATGACCCATTTCCACTGGGATCATTTAATCGGGCTCCCTTTCTTCATGCCGCTTTACGTTCCGGGGAACGAGATCCATTTCTACGCGGTCCAGGAGGAACTTCCGAAGGTCCTCTCGACCCTCTTCAAGCGTCCGTACTTTCCCGTCGAAAGCGCCCAGCTTCAAGCCTCGATCCAGTTTCACCGTCTCGAACCCCGAGTTTCCAAGCGCCTCGGCGATCTCGAGATTACGCCCTATCAGCTCGACCATCCCGATCCGTGCTGGGGCTACCGCATCGTAAATGAAGGGAAGGTCTTCTCTCACTGCGTGGATGGTGAAACGACGCGATTTACTCGCGAAGAACTCGGCCCGGACCTTCCCCTCTACCAAAACGTAGATCTTCTCATTTTCGACGCTCAGTACGGCCTGGTCGAAAGCATTCGCAAAGAAAACTGGGGCCATGGGTCTCCCCAGGTCGGAATCGACCTCGCGCTGCGCGAGCAGATCCGCCGAATTCTTTTCATGCACCATGACCCGGCGACCAGCGATTCGGCGGTTCAGGGGACCGAGTTCGAAACCAAGCGGTACTACGAGAACCAGCGCAAACAATTTCAAAGGAACAAAGAGCCGTTTTTCGACATCGAATGGGGCTTCGCTTACGAAGGTATGGTCGTCGAGCTATGACCTCCGTACTCGACCTTTCCGATCCCGCGACCGAGTTCGGAAGAATGCTTTTCGGCCGCCCCCTCCTGCGGGATGAGGCGGCCGAAATCGTTCCGCTCCTTCGTTACCGAACGTGCACCGCCGAGGAGGTGATCCTCGCCGAGGGCTCGATGAACGAGCTTCTTTATTTTCTCGTGAAAGGAGCGGTCGCCGTCGTACGGGCCGGCGAAACGATCGCGACGATCCGATCACCCGGAACGCTGCTCGGAGAGATGAGTATCTCACCCGAAAGGTCTGTTCCGCGTCGAACGTGGCGCTTAAACCCACGACGCTCCTCGTGCTGGAACTTCGGAAGGTCGGGGGGTTAGCGCCCGCGGTCGCTTCGCGCGTGACGAGCGCGCTTAATCTGCTTTTCTCCGTGACGCTGGCCGAAAAGCTCGACGTGACGAACGAGAAGGCGAGGCTTTTCGAGATTACGAACCGGGAGCTCGAGGTCGCGAAAAGGGCGCTCGAGGCCGCGAGCGCCGATAAGATCGGAGAACTCGCGGCGAACCAGCAAAC
>JAYVXM010000046.1:0-8683 GCA_043785205.1 Bdellovibrionales bacterium | reverse complement strand
AAAAATCATGCAGCTGTCCACCCACGATCGGAGCGACTTTAGATTCTTATTCTCCGAGGTGATCGCCACATTCGGGCTGATTCTCGTGATCGCATTGTCGGGTAAGAAAAGCGTCGAAGCGACACCGACAGCGGTCGCGACCTACATTACGGCCGCTTACTGGTGCACTTCCTCCACTTCTTTCGCGAATCCCGCAGTAACAATCGCGAGAAGTCTCACAGATACGTTCGCAGGTGTGCGATGGAGCGATGCATTTGGATTTATCAGCGCTCAGGTAGTTGGCGCATTGTTGGCTTTTGGAGTTTCAAAAGTTCTTGCGAAAGAAAACACCATTTCTGACCACGAAACGGTACGGCAGTAAAAAATCAGATCGGCCGTTGATCACTTCTTAGAGACGACGCGGAATCCATAAGGACCCCGAAAGCGGATACCAATACTAGTCCTGCGATCAAAATTCCCACGATTAGATCAGGATACCGAGAGTTCGTGACGCTGACTAATGCCGCAGCGATTAATACGCCGACGTTCGCAATGACGTCGTTGCGGCTGCACACCCACGTAGATCGCATATTAATGTCGTCATTTCGAAATCGTAAAAGGAGGGCGGCGCATGCAAAATTTGCGAGAAGCGCTAAACCGGCGACCCATCCCATCGTTTCCGCAATTGGTAGGGTGGGAGAGATAAAGCGATAGATGGCCTGTCCGATCACCCAGAGTCCGAAGGTGGCCATGACTAGGCCTTTGATCAGTGAGATGGTGCCGTTCCATTTCGCGCTTCTGCCAATAGCATAAATACTGACGCCGTAGACGAATGCATCTCCCAACATGTCCAAGCTGTCGGCGAGGAGGGCTGTCGAGTGCGCGACGTTCCCGTAAAAGAACTCGACCACGAACAAAACGAGGTTAATCACGAGGGTGATTTTCAATACATCCTTCTGCTTTTGTGGCAGCGCCCTTAACTCGTCTTCTTTGGCGTTGCAGCAATCATCCATGGAAATGATCTTAACTTACGACAGCGCTCTGGAGCGCTATTTTTTGTCGAGCAGAGAAATGACTAATCGCATTAATCCATGGAAGCCAGCATTGATTAAGATCAAAAAAACCGAGGAGCGACGAATTGCGCTGTCACAATCGCTGACCTCATTCGTATTTACCTTCGAGACGCGGACGGTCCGAGTTTCAGAACGGGAAATATGAAAATCACGATTTTATTTCTGATGATATTGGCGTCTAGCTCTTCCGTGCTTGCGAAGGACGGAAATCCAGGTTTTGAAGCACGAATTGACCGTCGTATGGCGGCGGAACTGGACCGGAGGACACCGGAACCGCAAAAAGCGGCTGAGGTTAAAAATACTCCTGTCCCGTCGCCCGGGCACCACGGCACCTGCTGTTAGTGCGAAATATAATTTTTAATTAAAAAGGGCCGCGGAAGCGGCCCTTTTTTTGGCCAGATATAGGTGCTAAAAATTATTTACAAAATATCTCTCAATTTACACGCAAACTGGGTCTTCGCTTTCCAGAGATAGAAAATCACCGGATAGATTAACAGCTCAAGGAGGAACGAAGTCGTAAGGCCGCCCACCATGGGGGCGGCGATTCGTTTCATTACGTCCGCGCCAGCACCCACCGACCACATAATCGGAATGAGTCCCATGAAGAGGGCCGCAACCGTCATGAGCTTCGGCCTCACGCGGTGGACGGCCCCTTCCATGACTGCATCTTTTAGATCCGCCAACGAATTCATCTGGCCGCGTTTCACGCGGTCATCGAACGCGAGATCGAGGTACATCAGCATGAATACGCCCGTCTCGGCATCAAGCCCCAGAAGCGCGATCATTCCTACCCAGGCGGCGATTGAAAGGTTGTAGCCCAGAAAAACCAGAAGCCATACTGCACCGATCAGGGAGAGCGGCACCGCAAGCAAAACGATCGCCGTTTTAACCCAAGACTTCGTGTTGAAATAAAGCAGAAAGATAATCAGAAAGAGCGTGATCGGGATGACGACCTTGAGGCGTTCTTTCACCCGTTCCATATTCTCGAATTGTCCGCTCCACGAGATTAAATAGCCTTTCGGCGGCTTAATCTTGCTATCGAGATAGGATTTCGCTTTTTCGACGTAAGTGCCGATGTCGGTTTTACTCGGATCGATGTCGACGTAGACGTAGCCGACGAGAGACGCGTTCTCATCACGAATCATCGACGGTCCTTCTTGGAAGTGGACCTTCGCGATTTCGCTGAGCGGAATCTGGGCGCCGAGCGGGCTTGTGATGAGGGAGCGCTTAATGGCTTCCAGGTCTTGCCGGAAACCGGGAGCTAGCCGTACTTGGATTGGATAGCGTTCGCGCGTCGCAAGGATCTGCGAGACATTACTGCCGCCGACCGCGGTCATTGCCTGGTCTTGTGCATCCTTGAGCGACAAGCCATAAACTTTCAGTTTTTCACGATCGAAATCAACATCGAGAAAGTAACCGCTCGCGATTCGTTCGGCGACGACGGTTCTCGTGCCTGGGAGGTCACGCAGCGCCTTCTCGATGTCTTGGCCGATCGATTGAATTACCTTAAGATCCGGGCCGAAGATTTTTAGCCCGATCGCGCTTCGAATCCCCGTCGAGAGCATGTCGATGCGGTTTTTGATCGGCATCGTCCAGATGTTTGGCATCCCAAGGAAGGTCAGCTTTTGGTTCATTTCGTCGATCAGCTGCTCTTCGCTGATCGTTTCGGGCCAGATTCTTTCGAACGGTCCCTTTACGAACCCGGGTAGAAAGGAATACCAACGTCTGAGCCGTCGCCATTCGGAGGTCGGTTTTAGGACGACCGTCGTCTCGACCATGCTGAGCGGAGCGGTATCCGTCGAAGTCTCCGCACGTCCCGCTTTCCCGAAGACTGTATCGACCTCCGGAAAGGATTTCAGGATCTGATCTTGGACCGTGAGGACCCGCTGGGCCTCGCTGACGGAAATTCCGGGGAGTGCCGTCGGCATATAGAGGAGGCTACCCTCGTGAAGCGTCGGCATGAACTCCGAACCGAGAATCATAAAAGCGGGAATAATCGAAAGAAAGGCGGCGAGCGCCAATCCTAAAACGAGCTTCTTACGCTTCAGGACCCATTCGAGCGTCGGCTCGTAAACTTTAAAGAGTCTACGACTGATCGGATGTTTATGTTCGGAGTAGTACGTACCGACAAAAACCGAATTCACGATACGGTTTAGCCAAGGCCGCCGAAAATGAAACGGATCGGCGCGGGCGAAGAGCATCCGCATAGCCGGATCGAGCGTCACGGCGAGGATCGCGGCGACGGCCATCGTGAAATTTTTCGAGAAGGCGAGCGGTCTGAACAGTCTACCCTCCTGGTCGACGAGCGTAAAAATCGGAAGGAACGCGATCGCGATGACTAAAAGCGAGAAGAATACCGACGGTCCGACTTCGACCAGCGCCTTGAGTCTAACCGCGTGGAAGTCTTCCTTGCGGCCGCCTTCGTTCCAGAGCTGGATTTTTCGGTAAGCATTTTCGACTTCGACGATCGCGCCGTCGACCAGTACGCCGATCGAAATCGCGATCCCTGAAAGGGACATGATGTTCGAACTGAGGCCCGCGAAGTAAAGCGGAATAAATGCTAGGATCACAGCGACCGGAATGGTGAGGATCGGGATCATCGCCGACGGAATGTGCCAAAGGAAAAGGAGAATGATGAGACTTACGATGACGAGTTCTTCCGTGAGCGTTCCTTTAAGCGTCGACATCGCGCGGTCGATCAAGTCCGAACGGTCGTACACGGAGGTGATTTTTACGCCGTCGGGAAGAGTCTTTTGAATCTCTTTAATTTTGTCTTTGACCCGCGCGATGACCGAGGGGGCATCCTCTCCCTGCCTCATCACGATGATTCCGCCGACCGAGTCTCCAAGGCCGTTAAAGTCCGTAATCCCGCGCCTCATTTCGGGACCTACCGACACGGTCGCGACCTGGCGAACCAGGATCGGAGCCCGGCTTCTCGGATTTAGAGTGACCACCGCATTTTCGATGTCTTCCAATTTGTCGACTAAACCACGACTTCTCACCATAGCCTCGGTCCCGGAAAATTCGATCGTTCTCCCGCCGCTTTCCTGGTTCGAGGTTTTTACGGCGGAAAGCACCTGATCCATCGTCACCTGGAAGAGCGCTAGCTTCGTCGGATCGACCTTGATTTGATACTGTTTCACGAATCCGCCGACCGCGGCGACTTCCGCCACTCCCGGAACGGACTGGAGCTGAAAGCGAATCCGCCAGTCCTGCATGGATCTCAAATCAGCCGAGTTGAACTTTCCGGACTCATCCCGGATCGTATATTGATAAACCCAACCGACGCTCGTCGCGTCGGGACCGATTTCCGTCTTTACTCCTTCTGGAAGTTGCGAAGAAATTCGGTTCAGGTTTTCAAGGACCCGGCTCCTGGCCCAGTAGAGATCAACCCCATCCTCGAAAATGGCGTAAACATAGGAAAATCCGTAGTCGGAGAATCCGCGGACGGACTTCACTTTGGGAGCGCCGAGCATGGAGGAGACGATCGGATAGGTGACTTGGTTCTCCATGATGTCCGGAGAACGATCCCACCGGGAGTAGATGATCACCTGCGTATCGGAAAGGTCGGGAACGGCATCGAGTGGGATTTGCTTGAGTGAGTAAAAACCAAGGAGAAGAGCGATTCCGGTTAAAAGCAGAACCAGAAATCGATGGTGGGCGGAGAACTCGATAATCCGCTTGATCATGGAGTGCCCCGGATTTTCGCTTCCGAATCGAGAAGGAAGTTGGGTCCGGAGCTAATCGTATCGCCGACGCTTAAGCCGCTGAGCACTTCGTAAAAGCTCTCGGTTTTGAGGCCGAGGGTTACCTTCTTGGGGGTAAGTTTATTTCCGTCGACGAGGTAAACGAGATCGCCTGTTCCGGTGTGGAGAACGGAGCTTTCCGGAATCCCGATGCGCTCCTCAAGGTTCACCTCGATCAATCCGCTGAAAGTAGTTTCGGAAACGAGCCCGGCGGGAGATTTTTTGATGCTCCCGACTACCCGGACGGTCCGGCTCGTCGGATCCACGATGGAGTCGATGGATACGACTGCGCCGGAAATCTCGCCCTCAGAAACCACCGTGCTTTCGCCCGTGAAAGGGATGCCGGGCTTGATATAACGCATGTCACTTTCGTAAACTTGGAAAGCGACGGATTTGGGTGAGATCAGTCTTCCCGAAATGGGAATTCTCAGGGTGAGCGTCATATTTTCCACCGGGACGCTCTGAACTCCGAGAAGCTCTAACTGACGAGACGTACCCTGAATGCTGGACCGTGCGTCGCCCGTCGACGCCTCCGCTTCGGCGCCGGGTTGGTCAGTAACGAAAATGAGTTTCATATGGCAGATCGGGCATTCCCCCGGTTTGTCGGAATGAATCTGGGGGTGCATGGCGCAGGTCCAATGCCCTTTTTCCTGAGCGTGATCCGAAGATGCGTTTTTCGTTACCGCAGTCTTATCGGGGGATTTTTCGCATGCCCCGACGATTAGTAAAATAAAAACCGGTGCGATTCCGATCCAAAGCCGTCGCGTTTTATTCATGGGTAGGGGCCTCGCTTGATCTATATTTTTCCAATTCCGAGACAGTGGTTTCATATTCTAGGCGTAGTCCGAGCGCCTTAAGTTTGAGATCGGGAAACGCTTCCATGGTTTCGCGGTGATCTTGGAGGGATTCCATGTCGCGTGGAACGATATTATGGACGAGGTTCATACGGACCTTGGCCCTTGGAAGGAGCTTTGTTTTTATATTTTCGAGCTGGTTTTGTAGAGATGCGGCTTTCTGCGTGAGCGCGTAACTTTCGTTTTCGATCCGTCTTTTTTCCTGTTCAAGCTCAAGCTCTGCTTGAACACGCTTCTGGCTCGCATCCTTTGACACTGCATTCGGTTCCCAGAAAAAAACGAAAGGCAGAGTTACTCCCACCATTACTTCGTCGTATTGGCCAAACATGCTGCCAGGACCCATCTTCTTATAGCGAAGATTGAAATCGGGAAGCCAAGATGCTTTCGCCGCCGATTCAACAGATTTGAAGCTTTCAAGCGTGTATTTTTTAGCGCCAATCTGATGAGACTGATCAAATTTTTCTGCCGAATTAGAAATCTTTGATTCGGGGGGTTCGGTCGCTATGACGTTGAAGGATGCAATATCAACGTTGATCAACTCTGCGGCGAGGATTTTTGCTTCGCGTAAAGCCTGATTTGATTCCTCGATTTCATTTTCGAGAAGGTCGAGGTCCGACTCGGATTTCAGGAGATGGATTTTAAGGAAACTATCGGATCTCACTCCCGAGCGGGACAGTTTAATGTGGTTTCCAATCACTTCCTTTTTTTCTTTTAGAATTTCTATCTTCTCTTGAGCAGCCCAAAGTGAAAAGTAAACGCGTTTTGCCTGAGCGAGAATTTCATGCTCCCTTGCGAGGGCCATTTCCTTTTGGGAATTCGACTCATTTTTTCGGGCCGAGTGGTCGCTCGTCAGCTTGGTGGGAAATGGAATTGATTGATTGATTGATTTCATACCCGCGAGATGTTCCGGCATCGTCTTTCATCCGTGCGAAGCCGACCATAGGAGGGGGTATCGCAATGCCTGTCGACCTCGCATCGGCCGCTTCGGCTTTCGCCTCTTCAATTTTTAGTCCCAAATTACTTTCCCGTACCTTGACGAGGTAAGTGGACAGCGAAATTGGTTCCGAGGCTAAGGCAAGAGGGGCCCATAATAGGTATGTAACGATAAATAAAGGTCTTCCCATACGTACTTAAATACGACGTCGCATCGAGTTTGTGACAGATAATCGCGCTTTTCTTACCAAGTGCCTTGGACCGCGAGTCTGCGCACCGTCCAACCCAGTTGAAGGAGTCCCGCACCCCCCACTACCGCGCCTAAAACCCAGACCAGTCCTAGCGTCGCAACCACTTCGCCTCCGAGGCAGACGAAGGCTCCGAGAGATAGAGTCGCCAGCGAAGTAAGCTGGAGAACACGATTGCGGCGCAGAACCTTCACTTCTTCAGGCCTGAGCGCGAAACTAGCCACTAAAACGCTTGCGCCCGTAAAGAGCGCTCCGCATCCTAGCATGCATACCGCCTCCCCGTATTTCATTAGGTACTGCATAAGGCCCATGCTGGAAGTAAGAGAGAGACCGAACTGCGGACAGACCGCAAGCGTGGCAAGTCCGACGAAGAATTGAATCAACGTCAACTTCATGAAAACTGAAGCCGCGGGAGGGTTCAGTTCTGTGCGAATTTTTTCAAGAATGTTTTCCGTGACGATCTTAGGAGCGGCCATTCCTTCCATTGCACAAAACTCGCGGAACTCGTCCCGTAAGCGCTTCGTTTGATTTTCATTCCTTTCCATAAATCCTCCTCAAGGCTTTCACGCCTCGGCTCACGAGTTGCCGGGCGTTTGCGGGGCTGGTGTTTAACTTTTCTGCGATCTTTTCGAAGGGAAGAGCGTCTTGATATCGCATTTCGACTGCTTTTCTTTGAGGGTCTGGAAGAGCATCCAGCTTCACGGTTTTTTCCTCTTCGGCGACCTCGGCGGGAAAATCCGGTAACCACTCGGTCGCGTCTTCGATGTTTTTCGCTTTTTTTCTCATCGTATCGATCAATTCATTCCGGCAGATGGCGAAAACCCACGGGAGAAAGGGAAGGCCGGGCTGGTATCGATCACGAGTCGCGTGGAGCTTAAGAAATGTGGTCTGAAAAATATCGCGCGAAAGGACTTCGCTCGAAGTTTTTGCCCGTAAATACCCAAAGATCTTCGCGGCGTGGCGTTCATAGAGAATCGCAAAGGCGCTCTCATCGCCTAACCGATATTCCGTCATAAGCGCTTCGTCGGACTTGCCCTCGGGCATTTCCTTGTTCTCCTCCCAAATAAATACGAATGATCTTGAATAGTGTGACAAGGAAACTGAAAAATATGAATAAGTAGTAATATTAAGTGGTTGTAAATTGTTGACTAAATTAGTCATATACTATACTCTCCCTGGGCTTGCCGAGGAGGTATTTTGTGATGAAACGCCGTACGTTGCTGACCACCCTACTCGAGGGTCTTGTTGCCCCACTTCTGCTCCTAGTCATGGTTGCCTCCGCGAACACGTACGCGGACCCGTGCCCGCCGACGACCCATTGGGATGACGCCGTTAAAAAATGCGTCTGCGATAAACCCGGGACGCATTGGGACGAAGGCATGAAGATGTGTATGGCCGATGATACTCCGCCCACGTGTCCGGCCGGAACCCATTGGAGCGTTGAAGAAGATCAGTGCGTTCCCGATGTTCCGAATACCGATCCTCATAACTGTGGTCCGAATGGCCACTGGGATGATGGCATGCAGATGTGCATGGCGAACGGTGATACGACCCTCGATTTTCATTTGAACCAATACCTGGTCGGAATCACGGAATCCGGCCCGCGTGGCCGTACCGCCTTCAGCGCGCCGAATATGTTCATGCTGATCTTTCAGCAAAAAATCGCGAAGTGCGATTCGGTAAAAGTGCAGTGGATGGGCACGACAGATAAATGGACCGTGCCGTCAAACGGAACGCCGGAACTCTTGCAGACTGGTGAAGCTAATAAAGCGGGTGTCCCTTACGTCGACGCTCAGCACCCGCACTCATCGCCCGTGATGGGGCTGACGTTCGCCGAAGTTCATTGCTTC
>JAYVXM010000045.1:0-2631 GCA_043785205.1 Bdellovibrionales bacterium | reverse complement strand
CCGGAAGATCAACCACCATTACCTCGAAATCGGAAAGCAGCTCGCGGCGCCCTCGCGGCCGCGGCCGCTCACCCGGTTCGATTCGGCGAAGCACACGGCCATCGTCCCGGTCTCGGGTCTCCATCCCGGCGTCATCGACGCCCTCCGCTACGCGAGCACGATCTCGAAGGACGTGCGTGCGTGCTATATCGAGCTCGACTCCGAGGCGACGGCGCGCCTGAAGATCCAATGGGAGAAGCTAGTCCCCGAAATCCCGCTCACGGTCATCAAATCGCCGTACCGCTCCGTCATCACTCCGGTGATCAAGTTCGTCGACGACGTCGCCCAGACGACCCACGACGACACGATCACGGTGATCGTCCCCGAATTCGTGACGCCGAAGTGGTACCACCAGTTTCTCCATAATCAGACGGCGCTCCTCATGCGCGCGGCGCTCAGATCGCGGGCGAACACGATCGTGACGAGCGTTCGCTATCACCTCGACGAGTATTGAGTCATCGATTCGCTTACGTTTCTCCGCGGTCGAGGTAAACGGTGTCGCTGTCGGCGTTGTAGCCGAGGAGTTCCCCGTACCGGCCCCATTGAATCAGGGTTTCGAGGGCCTGGGCCGCGGATTCGTTCGGCAGCCATTCTTCGATCAAATTGGCCGCGTCCGCGCGCTTGATCGCGAACGACTCCTGGGCTTCGAGTTTGCCCCGGAGTAATCGGATGATTTGGAGTTGAGCGAGTTGATCATGAAGAATCTTTTTTCGGAGGTTGACGTCCCCATGAATGAATTTTCGCCCGAGTTCAGTCACCACGATGCCGTTTTTCGGAGTGTCCACGAGATCGAGGAGCTCCGCCGCTTTCGCCATCAGTAGAATTTGGACGGAGTCGCGCCGGAGCGTTTGCGCGAGCGCGAAGGCGTCCACGCGCCCGCCTTGACCGGCCACGACCTCGATAAGTCCGATCACTTCGTTCACCGGGATGGGAGGAAACGACTCGATGCCGGACGAGACGAAGGCCGGCGGCACCCAGTCCGGCGTATCGGGTATGACGGCCTGGGTGATCACGTCGTGAATATTGTCCACGAGCTCTTTGAAGGTTCCGCTCTTCTCATCCCGTGGATAGGGAAGGTCGTTCTTGATCGCCAGCTTGATTTGACCCGGATTCGCCCCCATGACCAAGATCCGGCTCCCGAGCGAGACCGCCTCGATGATATTGTGGGTGACGAGCACGACGCTCGCGATGGAAGTTTTCTTCGAGATCCAAAGGTTCAGCACTTCCTTCCGCAGAACTTCGGCGGTCAGTACGTCGAGGGCGCTGAACGGCTCGTCGAGGCAGAGGATCGGTCGCTCCATGACCAATGCCCTCGCGATTCCCACGCGCTGTTTCATTCCTCCCGAAAGCTCGCGCGGATAAGCTTCCTCGAATCCTTCGAGTCCGACGAGATCGATCGCTCGCTTCACCCGTTTCGCGACGGTTTCCTCGTCGAGACGAAGGGGCTCGAGTCCGAGCGCGACGTTCTCCGAAACCTTCAGCCAGGGAAGGAGACCGAAATTCTGAAAAACCATCGCGATATCGGGATTCGACGCGGTGATTGGATTACCCCGGCTGAACGCCTTCCCGTCCGTGGGCGGTAAAAGGCCGGACATAATCCGCAGGCAAGTCGATTTTCCGGAGCCGGACGGGCCGAGGAGGGTGAGAACTTCGTTCGGCATCAGGGAAATATTAATGTCGTTCAGGACCTTGATCTTTTGGCCGGAGGCGAGGGTGAAGCTTTGGTGAATACCCTTTAGTTCGACCAGTGGAGTTTCGGAATGAGATTGCATGATCCTACCTTTCGAAACGGTAACGAGTTTCGGCGAGATGATAAACGCGCGCCCAAAGAAGGCGGTTAATCGATACGACGGTGACGATCATGGCGATCAAGCAGGCGGCGAGGATATGAAAATTCCCGGTGCTCGTCGCTTCGCTGATCATCGCGCCTAGGCCGATCGTCTTTAGCGTTTTCCCCTGATACTGGAGATATTCCGAAACGATGCTCGCGTTCCAGGCCCCGCCGGCGGCCGTCACCCACCCCGTGACGAGAAATGGAAAGACCGAAGGAAGGTAAAGCTTCAGCCAGCGAACTTTCGCCGATATCCCCATCAGTCGAAACGATTCGCGTAAATCGTTCGAAATTCCGATCGCTCCCGCGAGGACGTTGAAAAGCACGTACCACTGGACCCCGAGGAGCATGAGGAGGCTCGAGCTCACTCCGAGGCCGATCCCGAGGGCGGTGAAGATCGTGAGCGCGATCGGATAGAGCATCGGAGCCGGGAAGGAAGCGCCGATCTGAATGAGCGGCTGAAAGACCCGGGTTAATTTCGGGGAAAGTCCGATGAATATTCCGGCCGGGATCGCCCAAATCGAAGCGATCGCCAGCGCGAAGACAACGCGCAGAAAAGTGAAGGAAGTTCCGATCAGAATCGCCTTCCAGTCCGGCCAGCGAAGCGGCGCGACGAGAGTGAAAACCTTCCCGACGATCACGAACGAGACGATGGCTAGCGTCGCGACCGCCGCGCTTCGCGCAAGCTTTGAGCGATCGAGAAGTTTCACCCCCTTGAGAAGCGCGCGGCGCCGGCCCTGAGGATTTTTCGCCACGAACGC
>JAYVXM010000044.1:0-2631 GCA_043785205.1 Bdellovibrionales bacterium | reverse complement strand
CCTCACGGCCCACGCGAGTAATCTTCCACCGGACTGCCAGTACTCGGACGGGGTCCAGAACCTTTCGAACCTGAACTTCTACCTCTCGGACATGGACCAGAAGGAAGCCGCCTACCAGGCCGCTCCCTCCGGCTCCTTCGAAGAGCAGCGCGCGAAGGCCGATCGCGATCAGGACGGCCAAGCCGCCCTTTCGTACGCCGACCCGAGCGTTCTCCAGAGCTACTCGGAAGATCAGCTGAATAACCTCCAGCTCACCGCCGAAAACCAGTATCAGACGGCGCGTTCGGGCAGCTATCCCGAGTCGATCTACCTCCAGATTCGGAATCTCGCGGTCGCGTCCTTCGAGCAGAAGAGCCGCGATAATATCAGTTGCCTGTACGGCGACATCCGCACCATTGATTCCTACGCGGACACGTTCGAAGCCCTCTACCAAGCGGCCCGTTCCGGCTCGAAGATCGAAACCGTTTACGCGAATCTCCGGAACGCGACGCTCGCTCAGTCCGAAGCGATCCTTCCGCAGCTCCTCCCCCAACTCGGCGGCGGCGAGCTCGATTCGCTCCAGTCCGACTACGATGCCCGCTACCAAGCCGCCCGTTCGGGCAGCGCCCTCGAATCGCACGATCGCCGCATCCGCGACGCCGTTCGCAACGAGCTCCTGAGCCGCGATCGTTACCCGACGCCGATCCCGATTCCGCCGCGCCCGATTCCGCAACCGCCGACGTATTGCCCACCGCAAACGGTGTACGATCCGTCGATCGGCCGCTGTGTCGCAGCTCCGTATCCGCGCCCGATCCCGATGCCGCCTCGGCCCCGCCCGATCCCGCAGCCTCCGCGTCCGATCCCCCAACCGCCGACGAACTGCCCACCGCAGACCGTCTACAATCCTTCGATCGGCCGCTGCGTGGCGGCTCCCGGTCGCAGGTAATCGAAAGTGTGATTTCTAATGGAAAAGCCCCCACGCTCCCGGCGCGGGGGCTTTTTCCGATTTACGCGAGCAACGAAACTCCCGGGCCCAGCGGCGCTTTCGGCAGCCCCTTCGCGAGCAACGCGAAGAGCAGCGCGAATCGGCATTCTTTCGCGCCGGTCAGGTGATTGAAAAAGACTTCGTGCACGAGGATGCCGAACCGCCGATCCGGCGAAAGCACGCCGAAGCGTTCCTCGCCGTCTTCGAAGCGCACGACCGCCCATTTCCAGCCGTACGCGCGCTCGACGAGCACGCCGTAGAGGGAGCCGAGGGTGAAGGAGAGGGTGCGGGCCTGGTCGTCGTCCACGGTTTCCGGCGTCTCGAGAAACTGACTGATCCGCGCGGCCTGGTCGACGGGCGGGAGCTCGGCCGGAATCGAGGCCGTTTCCCCTCCGGAAAGGGCAAGATCGGAGATTTCGCTTTTTTCCTCGGCCGTGAGGTCGCGGAGATACTTGACGTGCATGCCGCGTTTTGACGCAACGCGCTCGGCCCGTCAAGGTTCCAAACGATCGGCACAATTAACAAAGATTTTCTACGAGCTGCGTGATCGGCACTTCCAAGCGGGACGAAATCGTACAGAGGGTTGAAAAGCGCGGGTCACGTTTCCCCTGCTCGATTTCGCTGAGATTGCCCGGGCTGAGGCTTTTCGCCGCAAGCTCCTCGATCGACAGGTCGCGGCGCTTCCGCAATCGCTGAATTCTGGCCCCTAATTCCTCAAGCTTCCGATTCGTTCGATTTGCGTTCTTCATGACCTCCTTAAAAGCAGCAAGCGTGCCGAAGGTAGACTTCGATATGTCGAAGTTTTTTTTACGGGATTAAAAAACTTCAGTTAGGATTAAGGAAGGAGCGGGGAAAGCCGGCTACGACGGCCGCTGTGTCCATGTCCCCGATTTTTTCGATTGAGCTGCAAGAGCGTGCTTATTATTGACGACGACGAATCAATCCGGAGTATCGTCGGGCAAGTTCTCGAATCGAACGGATTTTTTCCGCTCTACGCCGAAGATGGCGAAGCGGGGATGAAGATTCTCGAAGGGGAATCCGAGCCTCCGTGCGTGATTCTTCTCGATATGATGATGCCCGGAATGAACGGGTGGCAGTTTCTCGATCTTCAGCGCGGGGATCCGCAATTCTCGAATATTCCGGTCATCGTCTGTTCCGCGTACGCGGAGACCGCGAAGAGCGTGCACGGCGCCCCTTTCATTCCGAAGCCGATCGAGATGAGTTCGCTCGTTCGGGCGGTGCATGCGTTTTGCGCGTAACGAACAAGGTTCAGCGCGATTGATCGGACACGAATTTCTCGAGCGATCCCTTCATGCGCGGCGGCATGAGGTTCGCGACCATATCTAGAGTGGTCTTCAGGAGTCCTTCTTTCTTAATCTCGGGCTTCATGCGTTCGAACGCCCGGCCCATCATCTCGGCTTCCTCGTCGTTGAAGAGACGCTTGCCGACGGAGAAAATCTTCGTCTCTTCTTCGGCGATATGGTGTTCGAGCGCTTCCTTCAGCTTCTTCGCCGTCGAGCGCCAACCGGCGCCGACCTTCGCTTCGACCTGAAGGGTACGGAGAAGGGTTTCCGCCGCGAGGTGCTCGGAGTAACCGTGCATGACCACCGACTTATCGGTATTCAGTGCCCGGATCGAGTTGTAGAAGATCGATTCTTCCGCGCGTG
>JAYVXM010000043.1:0-2633 GCA_043785205.1 Bdellovibrionales bacterium | reverse complement strand
TTTACACCCAAGAAAACCGGTTGGCGGATATCGTGCTCGAGCTCCAGGAGGGAGTCCAGTACCGGGTCACCCATATCGAAATCGAAGGTCTTCGTAAGACGAAGGCGGAGGCCGTCACCCGGGAACTCGAGATTCACGAAGGCGATGTCCTCTCCGAGCGCGACTGGTACCGATCGGAGGCGAAGCTTCGGCGGCTCGGGATTTTCGCGAACGCGTCGATCAAGGCCTTTCCGGATCCTTCGCGAAAGGACGGTAAGATCCTGAAGGTCCTGGTGGAAGAAGGATCTCCCGGCCTGATCGCGGGAGGCCTCGGCGTTCGAAACGACCTCGGATTGCGCGGATTCGGCCAAATTCAGTACTCGAACGTCTGGGGAAACAATCATACCGTCGCCCTGACCGCGACCGCGAACCGCCGGTTTCCGAATTTCTTCGGTTCGTCCGACTTTTGCCCGAGTTCGAAATTGACCGGGAAGGATCCGAATTCGGATCCTTGTTTCATCGAGTTCATCGGTTCGATCGGTTATGTCTGGCCCTGGTTCGCGTACGGAGAAACGACGTTTCGGCCGCGGTTTTCGGTCGAACGGAGCATGTTCAAGAACTTCGACGCCGATACGTACACGCTCCAGGCGGGCTGGGAGCGATCCATCGACCGAAGTTTGGGACTCACCGGGATTTTCACATACTCGCTGGAAGTCGTGAATCAATACTACGCGACGGTTTCGACCGATAACCAGCATCTGCGCATCGGCTCCATCAGTCCGACGCTGATCCTCGATCGGCGGGATAGCCCGCTCGCGCCGACGAAAGGAACTTATTCGACGTTACAGTACGATCTGGCGCGGCCGACGTTCGGTTCCCAAAACTCGGCTCCGAACGATCCGCCCATCGCGTATTGGCGGACTCAGTTCCGTACCGACCTTTACGTTCCGCTCCCGAAGGGAATCGACCTTTTCCTCAGCTACCGAACGGGACTCGAGTATAACCTCGCGCGCCCGCCGGACGGAGTTCCGCCGGATCAACTCGGGTCTGGTTATGCGATTCCCCTGATTAAACAATTCACCCTCGGTGGGGTAGGAAGTCTTCGCGGATTCGACGAGCAGTCCTTATTCATCAATCCGAATACCGCCGTTCGCGGTAGTATCACCTACGTGAATTATCGCGCTCAGCTCGACCTTCCGTTCGCCGGCGCGATGAAGTTCGGTCCGTTCGTCGACGCCGCCAATATCAACCTCGACCACTATACTCTCGGAGCGCTCCGCTACGGAGTCGGCGCGGGTTTCCACTATAAATCACCCGTCGGCCCGGTGAATTTTGATATCGGAGTAAATCCGAGCCCGCGCGGCGGCGAAGACGCCTACCGCCTCCACTTCTCGATCGGGAACATCTAGACCGAGGCGTGCGGACTGTTCCGCGATTCGGCCCGACGCGCGAGAATCACGCCGAGGATCACGACGAGGAGTCCGGCCCAGGGCATGAAATAGAGGCGGTCCGCGAAGCTTCGGTTCCCGAGGCCGACCGCCCAGGGCGCGACGACCATTCCGAAGAGCGCGATCCCGTAGAGAATCCGGGTGCGCGCCTCGCGAAATCCGGGGTCTTCGTGAAACCAGAGGAACGCGAGGGGCAGGAACTGGAGGTAGTTGTGTTTCCAGGCGAGGGGAGAAAAGAGAACCGTGAGCGCGAGGGTCGAGGCGATCATCCACGCCTCGCGATTCCGTTTCGGAGCGAAGGCGACGACGCCGAGGAGGAGCGCGGACTGGAGTCCCCGCTCGAAAAGCGCGAAGAGGTGCGGTGAAATGCGGCCTTCGAGGACCCACCAGGCGGCGCTCTGAACGGACTGGACATTCGAAAGCATGACCGGATCGTCGATGCCCTTCGCCTGATCGTACCAATCTTTAAAGATGAGGGGTCCGTTCGCGTAGAGGAAAACCGGAAGGAAATTCAGGACGACGGTCCAGAGTCCGATCCAGGAAATTTCCTTCCATCTTCCGCGAACGAGCAGAGGAAGTCCGAGGACGAAAGGAAGGATTTTGAAACTGCCGAAGACGGAAAAGGCGAGCGTAGTCCCGGCGAGATTTTTTTCGCGGTTTTTCCACCAGTAGAAAAAAAGCACGAGCAAGACGGGATTGATCTGCGAATTCCCGAAATCGTGATTGTGAAAGCGGAAGAAGAGGAGCGCGAGGAGAAACGTCGCGACGTCGCCCACCTGTTTTCGGATCGCGACGTAGATCGAAATCGCGGCGCCGAAATTCAGGAGGAAGAAAAGAATGCGCGCGACCGAGACGCTGAAGAACGTGAAGGGGATGAAGAAATACGCGGTGACCGGAAGGTAGCGGTACGGCGTTTCCTCCACGCGGTACGGGGAAATGCCGTGAAGGGCCCGCTCGCCGGCGTAATAATAAGCGAGAAAATCGTCGCGACTCGCCTGAATCGCCCGGCAAAGGAAGACGACGAAAAGGGCCGCGGCGGCGATTCGCCAGACGAGAAGCCAGTTTCGGTCGATTCGGGGGCGAAGGGCGGGAGACGTGGATTTCATGGTCTTCGGTGATTTAACCGCGAGAAGGGGCGCGTGCTCCACCAAAATCCCTGGAAAAAGAGGAGCTTAACGCGTCGCGTCTTTATTTGAGCCGCGGGAT
>JAYVXM010000042.1:0-2644 GCA_043785205.1 Bdellovibrionales bacterium | reverse complement strand
ATCCGAAGGCCTATAAAGCGAATCCGGAGAAGTACAACGTGTCGACCCTGCCGATGACGAAGTTCTATCCGAACGTCATGGCCGACGTAAACGCCGAGGCCCGGAAAAACGCGATTGCGAACGTGAAGAAGAAGCTCGAGCGGAAAGCCGCCGGAAAATAGGGGCGATTACATCGCTCCGAACGACGTATCGCAGGTCCGGATGATTTTTCGATCGACCAGGAAGGTGCGATCGGCGCCTTGGATCTGAAAGTCCATTGGGTATTTTTCGTGGGCGAGGAGCGGGAAGAGCGTATAAACCCACCACGCGGATTCCTTTTGCTCCTTCGTCATCAACTGGGTCTTGCCGGTCTTCGAGCTGAAAAGCTGGATATAGGTTTGTCCGTTCCAATCCTGGAAGAGGATATACGGAATATAATCGGCTTCGATCCCGCCGGTCGCCGTGACGCCGTGGCCGGTGCCGAGCGTGGTCGTTTGGGTGAACGTCGCCCCGAACCCCAGCCCGTCGATGCTTACGCTCGCGGTGACCGTCGCCGTATAGGCTTTCGTCGAAGTGTAGTTCGCGAAAAAATCCGACTTTTCGTAGCACTCCGCCCGCTGGACCATCAGCTCGTAGAATCGTTCCTTGCGGGTCGTTATGTTATAGAACGTGATGTATCGGTAGTAATCGAATCCATTGGCGTATCCGCGCCCCTTGAAAGCGGGACCGACCGCTACGGCATCGACTCTTTTCCTAGTGAGCGGATCGACTGGCGCGATGCTTTGCTCGGGAAACGGATCGTTCGGACTGAGATACGAGAGCTCTTGGCGAATCCAGGTGTTTTTTTTTTCGTCGAGAGTCGCTTCTTGGCGGATTTCTTTATCGGACATCCCGAATCCGGTGGTCGGAAAATCAAGGCTCGGCGGCGCCGAACCGTACGCGCCGAAATCGGCGGCGTTCGTTGAAGCGACGAGGAGGAAAGTGGAGAATGAGCAGACGGTCAGGGACCGAATGAAATTCGAAGTCATGGTGAACCCCTTCAAGCAGTGGACTTTGGACGGGAGCGGTTTCCCCTAGAAACCGTCAGGCAGCGTTCGGAGAGAACTGCTACTTGACGACCCCTGTATATTCGTATTTGTCGCAATGTGTCAAATCTTTTTACACTCTGAATCAGGAATTACTAACGCTACGCTTTTAAAAGAGTTTTCCCGGAGGGGCGCGAACTGAGAATTGAAAAATGCGTCGAGAAAATGACGTTCGAAGATCTCGGGAAGTTTTGGATCGAATTATCGGTCAGCGATTTGCGTTCATTTCGAACCTCATGCAAAATTCTAAGGGTCTTCAGTCAAGGATGGGCGGAAGGCGAAGATTCAGAATTAAGAATCAGAAATAGAAATTGATCGACTGTGAGTTTGCGTACCTCAAGGAAGGGAGTACCGAAATGGCTCGTACCCGTGCAGCGCTCTTAGCGGAGTGCCGAAAGCGTCTTCTGAAGACCAAGCAGGACCTGATGAACGGCCTCGTTTCTTCGCGAGAAGACATCGAGGTCATTAACGGTGGCGACGAGGCGGATCAGGCCGCCGACTTTCAACAAAAGGCCGCGGCGCTCGCCATGCGGGAATCTTCCCTTCGCCAGCTCCGTGAAATCGACGCGGCTCTCGGCCGCATCGAAGACGACGAATACGGCGTCTGCGAGGAAACCGAAGAGCCGATCGATGAGGAACGGCTTCTCGCGCTTCCGTGGACTCGATTGAGCGTCGAAGGCGCGGAAATCCGCGATCGCCGTAAAGCGAAGTTCGCGTAATTGCGGTCTGCGCAAATGGCGGCGGTCACTCGAAGCCATCTTTATCTCTTTCTCGTCGCGTCCGCGCTCGGCGCCGGCTTTATTTTTTCGTGCTCGACGCAACCGGTGCGGGGACTGGCAAGTGGCCCCCCCTGCGCGGTTCCGGTGAATAAGGGCGCACCCCGATTCCATCGATCCGATCCGGGGTATTCCTACTGTTCGCAGTTCGTCGACAGCGGGTGCCGGCTCGGCGACCTCGGAACGGCGGCGCTCGGTTATTTCGCGCCGACCGGACTCGATCGTTTCGTCGCCCAGCCGCCGGGCGATCTCGAATCCTATTGCCCGAATTACGCGAAATTCGAAGATGAAACACGTCGCCGCTTTTGGATTTGGGTTTTGATGTCGGTCGCCTACGAAGAGGGCGGCTGCGGAGAGCCGAGCGTGGTCCAAGCCGTTCGGAATTACTACGCGGACCACCGGAATACGAAGACCGCCTCGCTCGCGGAGGCGGACAGCACTTACGCGCTCCCGTATCGGGATGGCGACCGGAAATATCGCTCGGAATTTTGCGAAGACGAGCGAATCGAAGCCGACGCGAGTTTCCTCGAGGACGTCGCTCCGCCCGGTGAAACGGGCTGCGGAGGGAATTGCCTCGCCCCTTCGAAGGTCGCCGGACTCCGCGCGGGGACTCGTTGCGCGATGGGAATGCTGAGCGCTCAGCTCACGAAGGTGGGGAAGCTCGTCACCCCGAAAAGTTACTGGCAAAAGCTGACCCGGCCGGGCTCACTCACCGCTCGCTTGCGCAAATTCGGCCCCTGCACCGACGGCGCTTGAGAAATACGCGTTCGCTCCTCCGAGCATGCGCGATGCGTGCCCGGAATC
>JAYVXM010000041.1:0-8770 GCA_043785205.1 Bdellovibrionales bacterium | reverse complement strand
AACGACGGTCGATTCGACCCCGCGCCGGTACGAGTCGATGCTCGACGCGATCGACGAGGCCTGCGCCCATACTCCGACTCCCCATCCCGACTGCGCGGCCCTCGAGTCGATTAAATTGGCCGACTATTACCGGTTGCGAAACAGTTATGATGATTTGGCTTATCTCCGGCATTACGGAGCGAAGGACGAGGCGTTCATCGCCGCGCTCGCGAAGCGGATGTTCGCGATTTATCTTTCGGGCCGATACATCGTCGAAAAGGACCGGCTCGTCGTCGGCGCGCAGGCGTTCCTCCGGGACCTTAAAAAATCGGGCGCACAGGTATTCTACGTTTCGAGTCGGAGCGCCGAACACCAGGGCCGCGCCACCCTCGAATTCCTGAAGGAACACGGAATTCTCCGAAACGGGGAAGAGGATCTCGTCTACGTCAAACCCGACGGCGAAGCGTCGCCGGACTTCAAACGCCGCGCGACGCTCGAGATCGCGAACCGGGTCGCGAACGGCGGGGGGCGGGTCTTCGGAATCTTCGAAAACGAGCCGGAGAATCTCGAGATTTGGATCGGAAACTTCCCCCACGCGATGGCGTTTTTTAGGGTCGGCGCCTACCAGCACGAAGGTCCGGTCGCTTCGAAAGCGGTCATCCTCGAAGATTTCCGGTACTAGGGCCGTAAGTAGGTTCGAGGCCGGCCTTAGTGCGCGTCGACCGGTGCCTTGAGGCCCTTCTGGGGCTTCAGCGTCGCGAGCGGAATGAGAGCCAGGAGGAAGAGCCCGAGGAGGACCCATGCCATCTGCGTGAAACTCATCACGAAGACCTGGAGGTCCACCCGATGTTCGAGGCCGCGGAGGAAACTCTCCGGCAGGGAGCGGAGGTCGAGGTTCGTCGGGACGTTCGCCCTCACCCCGATATCGAACGGGCTCATTTTTCCGATCAAATCGAGTTTGTTCTGCTTGGAGTTCCGGTCGAGCATCGTGTTGATCAGCGCGATCCCGATGCTTCCGCCGACCTGACGGGAAAGGTTCATGAGGCCCGCCACCTGCCCGAGTTCCTTCCCGCGGAACGCGCCGAGAACGACGGCGTTGATCGGCACGAAAAGGAAAGCCATCGCGAGACCCCGCATCAGCATCGCCCAGAAGATCTCGTGTCCGCCCGACTGGGCGGAGAATCGGGTCATCATGAGGAACATGAGGGTGATCATGACGATCGACCAGAGGATAAGGAGTCGGGCGTCGACTTTCTGGAGCATCTTCCCGGCGATCGGCATGCAGAACGCGGTGACGAGCGCGCCCGGAATGAACATGATTCCGGTTTGGGTCGCGTCGTAGTGGAGGAGGCTACCCATGAAGATCGGCAGGATGAACATGAGGCCGTAGAGCATGAAACCCGTCATCGACATGAGCATCGTCCCGCTCCGGACGACGGGAATCTTAAAGAGGCGGACTTCGACGATCGGGTGCGGAGTTTTCAGCTCCCACCAGATGAAGGTCGGAATCGCGAGAAGCGCGAGGATTCCGCAGATGACGATGCCCTGAGATTCGAGCCAGCCATCGGCTTCGCCGCGCTCGAGGACGTACTGGAGGCATCCGATCCCGATGCAGAGGAGCCCGAGACCGAGGGAGTCGATCGGCGGCGATTTCGGCTTTTCGGACGCCGCCACGGCCTCGTCCTGGGTCGTCGCGGAGAGCGCGCGGATTTTCGCCGCTTGTTCGAGGGCGGCCTTATCGGCCTTCATCGATTTAAGGGAGGCCCCGTTCAGCTCGGTGACGTAGAGGTAGCCCATGAACGCGGCGAAAAGTCCGAGCGGGAGGTTGATATTGAAGATCATCCGCCAACCGAAGTGGTCCGTGAGATAACCGCCGAGCGTCGGTCCGAGGGTCGGGCCGATCATCACGCTCATGCCGTAAATCGCGGAGCCGGTGCCCGCCTTTTCGCGCGGGAACTGCTCCTGGATGAGGGCCTGGGAAGTCGGCAGGAGCGCGCCCCCCGCGAGTCCTTGGAAGACCCGCATGATCACGAGCGTCGTGAGGTTCGGCGAAAGTCCGCAGGCCACCGAGGCCGCGGTGAAGAGAAGAATACAGGTGATGTAGTACTTCCGGCGACCGAACTGGCCCGCGAGCCAGGCGGAAAGGGGAAGGACGATCGCGTTCGCGATGATGTAGCCGATGACGACCCACGAGACGTCTTCCTGGGTCGCGCCGAGATTCCCCATCATCGTCGGAATCGCGACGTTCACGATCGAAGTGTCGATAATCTCGAGGAGTGAAGCGAGCACCGCGGTCGCGATGATAAACTTCGCTTCGCGCGAAAGCTGGAATTCGGGGGCGGGGATTCCCCCGGCGGTCGCGATGGCCATGGAGACTCCTTGCCTAACCGGTCGTTATTTCGCGTGAACCTTCACGTCGGCCGAAAGTCCGTTCTTCAGGAGGTCGATGTCTTCGGGCGTGATTCCTTCGAGGCGAATCCGAACCGGCACGCGCTGGACGACCTTCGTGAAGTTCCCCGTCGCGTTGTCCTGCGGAATAAGGCTGAAGGTCGAGCCAGTGGCAGGGCTCAGGCTCTCAACGGTTCCGCGATATTTTTTCCCGCCGATCGCGTCGACGGACACTTCGGCTTCGGCTCCGAGCTTGATCCGGCGAAGGTCGGTTTCCTTGAAGTTCGCTACGACCCACCGGGATTCGGAACTCACGAAGCCGAAAAGGGGCACGCCCGGGGAGGCGAGCATCCCGACTTCCGCGGATCGGCGGGCGATCACGCCGTCGGACGGAGCGCGGACCTGGGTGTCGTTTACGGCGTATTGTGAAAGTTCGACCTGGGACTTGAGCGCCTCGAGCCGGTTCCGAAGTTCCGTCGCCGAAGCGGTCGCGGAATCGAGCTGCTGGCGCGTGACCGCGCCGGCGGCGAAGAGTTCCTTCACGCGCTTCGCGTTCGTCTGAGCGTCCTTTTCCCGGGCGGCGAGCCCTTCCATCTCGTTCGTCGCCGCCGAGGAGCGCGCGTCGTAGTCTTTGGCATCGAGTACGGCGAGAACTTCGCCGGCCTTTACCTTTTGATTCTCTTCCGCGTTCACCTTCGTGACGAACCCGTTCACCTTCGCCGAGAGAAGGACCGCGTTTCCGCGAATCTGGGCGTTATCGGTGGTGACGAAGAAGATCGCTTCATATATGAAATAGGCGGCCGCGAGCACCGCGACGATCGCGACGGTGATGAGAATCTTTTTCTTTTTGGTCATTGGAGTCACCTCGAAGCGGGCGTCGGACTTTACGGCGGTGTCGGTCAGAATAGTGCTCATGGCTTCGTCCTTTAGGTCGCGTTTCTCGAGAGACTTGGGAGTTTCCGGCCGATGGCGAGCTCGAGATGAATACGCGCTTCGGTGCTGTTCTTGAGGGAATTCACGAGGCCGGCGCGGGCCCGAAAGAGGTCGAGTTCGGCGTCGAGCACCTCGGAATTCGTTCGGACGCCGGCCTTCATCGCCGCCTTCGCGAGGCGAACGCTTTCTTCGCTCTTCTTCACGTCGGAGAGTTTCGCGTTATACAGCGCCGCGCTGTAGAGAAAACGGCGTTTCCAGAACTCGAGGTCGGTCGGCGCCTGAATCCGCGCGATTTCGAGCGCCTTCTCCGCCTGGACGGCCTGGGCGCCGACCTCTTTCGATTTCGCGATCTGGGTGAGGTCGAACAGGCTCCAGGTGAGAAACAGACCGGCGTTCCACGCCGCCCGATATTGACCCCAGTCGGAAAGGCCATCGGTTAAGTTATTGTAGAGCGTGTACTGAGCGCCGAGCGAGACCTTCGGGAGCCAATAGGTTCCCGCCGCGCTCGAAAGGCGGTCCGACGCCTCGGATCGCAGCCCCATCGCCGCGAGATCCTTGCGGTCATCGTTCTCCGGACGGAGCTCATTCACGCCGGTCGTGACCGGAATGTCGAGATCCCCCGCGATTTCACGCGTATCCCGGGAGGGTTCGACTCCCATCGTTTGGGAAAGTTTCTCCCGCGCGAGAACGGCGTCGTCCTTCGCGCGAAGGAGTTCGGACTGGGCTTCATTCATCTGCACTTCGACGCGGAGGACGTCGTACTGGGTGGCGAGGCCGCCCCGGCGTGTCTTCGTCACTTGATCGAGGTGATCGGCGAGCGTCGCGACGTTTTGCTCGGCGACGCTTTGAAGTTTCTGGGCCGCAATCGCGTCGTTGAAGCGTTGGAGGACCTCCTGCTCGAGCTGGAACCGGGTCCAATCGAAATCGTCGTGCGCCGCCTGTCTGGTGCGATTCGCGGCGGCGAGGTGATCGAAATCCTCGAAGCCATTATAGAGATTCCAGTTCACGAGGAGGGACGCACGGGTGGTGGGAAAGATTAAAGGGATGTGTGCCGGTGACCCGCCGAAGTTAAGGTCGTTGTATTCGAGCTCTTTCACGAAGTACCGCGCGCCCGTGACGGTAACCGTTGGGAGGAGGTAGCCGATGGACTCCGTTTTCTTCCAGTCTTGTTCATCGCGGGCGGCCTCGGCCTTCGTGATCGCGGGAGATCCGCCGAGCGCCTCGCGCACGGCCGTTTCGCGGGTGAGCGGTTCGGCGGCGGAAGCGGGGCAAAGGACGAGGAAAAGCAGGGGAAGCATAAAAACCTCAAACGATTGACGTCTTGATAGTATAGTACTATACTGTATAGGAGTCGTCAAACAGGAGATTAAAACCGATGCGGATTGAGTGGAAAGAGATCCCCAAGGAACAAACGATCTACCAGATCGCCGAGCGCTTTCCGGACGTGAAGCCGAAGAGCCTCGAGGTGTTCTTGAAGTTGATGTGGATCACCGCTCAGCTCGAACGTTCTCTGGAAGGACATTTCGCGCAGTGGAATCTCTCGCGGGGCCGCTTCATGCTCCTGATGATGCTCTATAAGGGCTTTTGTGGATTGGCGACCGGGATGCCCGATTCCGCGGACGGAACGCCCCGGACGCCGGGATCGATGTCGCCGAGCGAACTCGCCGCGAACCTCGACGTGACCCGCGGAAACATGACCGGTCTGATCGACGGTCTCGAGTGGAGGGTTGGATTCGCCGGGAAGAACATCCGGATGACCGCCGGGGCTTACTCGTGACCCTGACCGAAGAGGGGATCGGTCGAATGGAAAAAATGCTGCCCATCCATTATCGACGGATGGGACTTCTCCTCTCGAAACTGACGACCGCCGAAGCGGAGGCGGCCCTCGCGATCATTCCTAAGCTCGTCACTGGCATCGCTCAGTTCCGCGATGACGTCGAGGCGAACCCGGTCGCGCCGCCAGAGGCTTGACGCCCTGAGTATTTACAGTTTTCCCCGACCTGTTAGCGTTCGAACGCTCACTCAAAGGGGGACTCATGATTCAAAATTCGATCCGCACGTTTTCGGTTCTCTTCGTCGCCGTTCTTTCCACCTCGGCCTTCGCGCTTCCGATCGCGCCGGTGGACTACCTCGAAAACGCGAGGGCGATTCCGGCTTCCTTCGTTTCCGGTTACGGGTTCGACGGGATCATCGCGCTGAATAACTGTTCGGGTTCCCTCATGCGCTTCGAGAAGAGCCTGCCCGACGATCACGCGATGGTGCTGACGAACGGTCACTGCCTCGCGAACATCTTCGGCGGCGGCATGCCGAAGCCGGGCGAGGTCATCGTCGGGAAAAAGGCGAGTCGGACGATGTACGTGCTGAACGCGACCGACGGTACGCGGAAGGGTTCGGTCCAAGCGACCCAGATTCTTTACGCGACGATGACGAAAACCGACGTCACGCTTTACCTGCTGAAAGAAACTTATCGCGAAATCGAAACGAAATTCGGAACCCACGCCCTGACCCTCGCGGATCGTTATCCATCGGTCGGCGAAGGCATCGACGTTGTGTCCGGCTACTGGCGCCGCGGCTATACCTGCAGAGTCGACGGCATCGTGAACGAACTTCGCGAGGCCGGCTGGACGATGTTCGATTCGATTCGGTATTCGCGTCCCGGCTGCGAGACGATCGGCGGAACTTCCGGCTCCCCGATCCTCTCCGTCGACACGAAGGAAATCGTCGGCATCAACAATACTGGGAATGAAAATGGGCAGAAATGCACGATGAACAACCCCTGTGAAGTCGATTCTCGCGGGACGGTGACCTACGAAAAAGGACTGTCCTACGGCCAAGAAACGTCGTGGTTCTACTCCTGTCTGAATGCCGATCGAAAGATCGACTTGAATCTCCCGGGCTGTAAGCTCGCGAAGCCGGCGCTCCGTTAACTCCCATTCCGATCGGTCGATAGAAAGACGTCCTATGCTGCTCACTTCGATTCCTCCGTTTTTCAAAGGCCGTCGCGATTCCCTGATGAAGGAAGTCGAGGCCGAAGGGGCCGCTTTCATTTTCCCGGCGGCGCGCGAAGTTCTCAGAAATCCGGACGTCACGTTTCCGTTTCGTCAGGAATCGAACTTCTTCTACCTGTCGGGATTTGAGGAACCGGAAGCATGGCTCGTGCTCGCTCCGACCGGCAGTCAGGGCAAAGGCGGTTACCGAACCGCGCTCTTCGTCCGGAAACGCGACCCAGTCATGGAGATCTGGGAAGGCGAGCGCTACGGAACCGAGGGCGCTCTGAAGGTTTTCGGCGTGGACGAGGCTTATCTTCACGATGAGTTCGAAAAGAAGCTTCCCGAGCTTCTGAAGACCGCGGAGAAAGTCTACTACCGCGCGCACCTCGACGAAGCGGAGGACCGGACCGTCCTCCGCGCACTCGAGGCCCTTCGGCGTTCCCAGGGCCGGAGCGGGAAACCGCTCCTTCCGATCGCGGATCCGAACGCGGTGCTCGCGTCGATGCGGGTCGTGAAATCGGCGGAAGAGGTCGAGTTCATGAAACGCGCGTGCGCTATCACGGCCGCCGCCCACAAAGCGGCGATGAAGGAAGCGCGCCCGGGCGTAAACGAATTCGAAATCGAAGCGTTCATCGATTATCAGTTTCGGAAGCAAGGCGCCCAGCGCGTCGGCTACGGCTCGATCGTCGCCGGCGGAAAAAACGCGTGTTGCCTCCACTACCGCGCGAATAACGAAGTGTTGCGCGACGGAGAGCTCCTCCTCGTCGACGCGGGAGCGGAGTTCAATTACTACACGTCGGATATCACCCGGACCTATCCGGTCGGAAAGAAATTTTCGAAGGCCCAGGCCGCGATCTACGATCTCGTCCTGAAGGCCCAGCTCGAATGTATCGCGATGGCGAAGCCGGGTGCGACCCAGGCCGCGATCCATCGCCACGCTTCGGAAGTCCTCGTCGAGGGCGCGCTCTCGCTCGGACTCATGACGGGGAAGACCGACGAGATCATCACCTCCGGAAAAGTGAAGCGCTTCTATCCGCACGGGACCGGTCACTACCTCGGCATGGACGTGCACGATATCGGCCTCTACCAAATGAACGCCGAACCGCGAAAACTCGAGGCTGGGATGATGTTCACGATCGAACCGGGGTTCTATATTCAGCCGGACGACGGGGACGCGCCGGCCGAGTACCGCGGAATCGGGATTCGGATTGAAGACGATATCCTCATCACCGCCGGCGGTTGCGACGTCATGACCGCCGCCGTTCCGAAAAAGCGGGAAGAGATCGAGGCCTTGAAGTAGCCGCGAGGACGAATCTACGCCGACTCCTGCATTTTCTTCCGAATGGGCCGGCGACTTGCGCGCTAACGCAAGTCATTGTGGCGCAGATCGCGAATCGAAAACTTTGGATTCAAGAATGATTGGATTCCGCCCGCCAGAATTGTTTTTTTTTCGTGCCGTGCTCTAATTACTTAATGAATAAGAGTGAAAAAATTCGGACGGCTGGATCATTAGCGCTAGGGGTCGCCGCTCTTTACATAGCTTCTTATCTGACTGGGGATGACACCTTATTTGGGCTTGGACTGAACACTCTACCTACCAGAGCAATCGGTACATTTAGCATCCCCGCGTCGAGCTTTCGTTTCTTAGGATTTTTGCTTTTGGTAGGATTATTCGCTGCAAACCTGTACGTCACCAGGAAACCATTTAGAGCTTTTGCGTTAACATTCAGCGCCTGGGGACTATTTTGGGTCGTCATGCTCATTCAGTACCTCCCTTTGATGATGGAAAGCATGCGACCGCATCCGCGGTAAAGATTCGAATCCAACGGATCGATTTAGTCCCTAATTTGCTTCGCTAAACAGGAGTCATAGAACGAAGGTATCGGGTGGCAAACCGAGGCCGTCGCCGTTCCGTGTTTCGCTCCGCACGCTGCTGTTTAAGGTCCGAATAGCAGACGGATGACCCGGGATTAAACCCTCGATCTTGATCAACCCGCTGAATCCAATAGCGATTTACCGGTATGATTTCTGCCTCTTTGTTTCTCGAAAAAAGAGGAGCGCTCCGATGTTCAATGCCTTAAAATATACACAAGAGTTAGAAAAAGCCGGCTTCACCCGCGAGCAGGCGGAAATAAGCATGAAATTGCTGATAGACATCATGAACGAAAATTTCGCCACTAAATCGGATATGAAAGAATTAGAGCTGCGATTGGATTCTCGAATTCACTCCCTGGAGTTGAAGACCGAATCCGGGTTTAAAGAGCTCGAGTACAAATTGACGATCAAGCTGGGCACAATGATCACGGTAGCGATCGGCGTTACGGCGACACTGGTAAAATTACTGCCGAATTTCAGTCCCTGAGTAAGCGGGCAACGAATGCTCGCTTAACCGAAGAATTTCGGCACAAAGTGCGGACTAAAAACATTGGATAGGTAAACGCCGGTATGGGTTTGGCGTTTCCGTTTCGGTTTGGGTTCGG
>JAYVXM010000040.1:0-2660 GCA_043785205.1 Bdellovibrionales bacterium | reverse complement strand
GACATGAATTCGGTCCGCCTCGAAGGCGCCCTCGGTTACCTCACCGAGGAATATTACCCGTTCACGAATAGCCATTCGGATTTCCTCATCGGTACGGGCGGCCTCGGAATCCGGGTCAAGCTCTCGGAAGTCGCCGATCTGACCGATGACTTCCTCTGGATCGACCATTTGAGCGAAGGCCGGGATTGGCGCCTGAGCAACACGGCGGCGATCTCGTCCCGCATGACGAAGGTCCTCTCGCTGAAGGTCTCTCAGATCACGCAGTACCGGAAAATCCCGGTCACGTTCCACAACCAAACGGACAACCTCACGGGAGCCGCGGTAGTCCTGAAGTTCTAGCTCGGGTCGTCCCGCACCTGCCCGGGCGTAAAGAGAAAGGGTTTCGGTTGCAGAGTGCCGAAACCCTTTCTTATTTTCTAAGCGCCTCGGCGATCACGCGCTCGGCGAGGCGAGTGGTCATCGCGTTCAGCTCGTACTTCAAGTTTTGAACGTTCTCCGCTTCCTGTTTTTCGATCGCTCCGCGCATCTTCCGGCAGAGGGATTCGATGGCTTCCGCCTCGTCCTTCGGCAGGAGCCGGTAAGCGTCGGGTAATTTTTTTTCCGCGGCGCGGAGAACGGGTTCCGATTGGTTCCGGACTTCGATCCACCGCTTGAAATCGAGGTCCGAGAGCGCGTGGGCGTTCTTCGATTCGAGCATCGCTTCGATCTCTTCCTCGCGCAGGCCGAAACTCGGGCGGACTTCGATCGAAGCCTCCTTCCCGTTCCGGAGATCGCGCGCCTCGACCTGAAGGATTCCGTCGGCGTCGATCAGGAACGTCACCTCCACGCGCGGGAATCCGGCGGGACTCGGCTCGATCCCCCCGAGCTTGAAGCGGGCGAGCGAACGGTTTTCCGAGGCCTGTTCGCGCTCGCCCTGGAGAACGTGCACATCGACCCCGGTCTGATTATCCACGAAGGTCGTGAACGATTCGCGCGCGCTCGTCGGGATCCGCGTGTTCCGCGCGATCAGCTTTTCCATCAACCCGCCGTAGGTCTCGATCCCGAGGGAGAGCGGCACGACGTCGAGGAGGAGAAAGTTCTGGTTCTTCCCGGCGAGAATATCGGCCTGAATGGCGGCGCCGAGGGCGACGACCTCGTCCGGATGGACCGAGGTATTCGGCTTTTTCCCGAAAATCTCCTCGGCGACCGTCTTCACGATCGAGAGACGGGTCGGACCGCCGACGAGGACGACTTCCGTCACGTCGTCGACCGTGAGGCCCGCGTCGTCGAGCGCGTGGAAGCAGCTTTCCCGCGTCTGGAGCAGAAGCGGTCGCACGAGGCGGTCGAACTCGTCCCGGGTCCAGGCGCGTTCGAAGCGCTTCCCGGCGCCGACGCAAAGGTCGACCGAAAAGACCGCCCGATCCGACTCCACGAACGCGAATTTCAGTTTTTCGGAAGCCTCGAGAATCGCCGCGGTCTGGAGGGGCGTGGCGAATAGATCAATGCCCGCGGCGGCTTTCACTTCCGCCGCCATCTGGCGGGCGACGGCGCGATCGAGGTCGTCGCCGCCGAGCGCGGTGTTCCCGTGCGTCGCGAGCACCTCGAAAATACCGTCCCGGAGCTTCAGGATCGAAAGGTCGAACGTCCCTCCCCCGAGATCGTAGACCGCGATGATGCCCTGTTTTTTCTCCTGAAGGCCGTACGCGAGCGAGGCCGCGGTCGGTTCGTTCACGATACGGAGGACTTCGAGTCCGGCGAGGCGGCCGGCCGCGCGCGTGGCCTGGCGCTGGGAATCGTTGAAATAGGCCGGCACCGTGATGACCGCGCGTTTCACCGGAACGCCGAGCGAGGCTTCCGCCGCCGCCTTCAGCTCACGAAGGATCATCGCGGAAATTTCGATCGCGGAATAGGTCGTGTTTCCGACTTGGATCCGCAACGATCCGTCCTCCGACTTCACGACCTCGTACGGGAGCTGGCCCCGGATCGCCGCGATATCGTCGAATCCGCGGCCCAGGAGCCGTTTCGCCGAAAAAACCGTTTCGCCGGGTCGCCGAATCTTTTCCCGGCGCGCGGCGTAGCCGACGACGGGCTTCCCGTCGCGAATCGTGACGACCGACGGAATCAGCCGCTCACCCTCGCGGGAGAGGAGGACGCGGGGAACTCCGTTTTCGACCACGGCGACGAGCGAATTCGTCGTGCCGAGATCGATGCCCACGACCGGTCCCTCCGCGCGAGCGGTAGAGTCGGAATGGGGCTGATTAGGATTCGGGTCGTCCGCCACTTTCGATTCCTATATTCCGAGCCGGGTCTTTAATTTCAGAAGATCCCGTTCCATCGATTTCAGATATTGGCCGTCGAGAACGAGCTTTTCAATTTTTCGCAACGTTTCGCGGGGATCGCCCCCGCCAGCGTCGTATTCGCGCTCGAAACCGACGATCTTCGTCCGCAGATCCGTGGACCGGCGCTGAAGATCGCGTTCGAAACCGGAAAGTTTCGCGAGCGCCTCCTCGGGATTTTCCAGCACGGCGTCTTGGAGCTCGAACCACTCCTCGGCGAGATCCGCCGGCACCGCCGAACTCGCCGCGCCCGTCGTCACGCCTTCGAGTTCAAGGAGATAATCCCGCAGTCGGTCGGCCTTCGTGAGCGTCTGGTAGGCGCGATTCACAGCGCTCATCCGCTCG
>JAYVXM010000039.1:0-8800 GCA_043785205.1 Bdellovibrionales bacterium | reverse complement strand
AAGCGTCGGGTAAATACCCGATTGAGGCACTCGATCCTTTAATTCACCGAAAGGGGGCCGGAGGTCGGGGTCACCTTTACCATCACCACTCCGTGCGGAAAAACCTCGGCGGAAAACTCGTCCGGATAAGAACCGAGTTCGATGCGTTTCCACAGATCCCGGACCGAAGCCGATCCGGCGGGTAAGCCCAGCGAATTCCAACGCACGGTCACGCGTGCCGATTTGTTCTTCCGATTCAGCAAGACCACCGCGAATGTTTCCGGCTCGGCTAATGGCTTTGCCCAAACTTGCAGGCCCGCCCAACTGGAAATGAGAAATCCCTGTTTTCCGGCTTGATCTTGGTCGACCGCGATTACTTCGGGATTCGTAAGGATGGCGGTGGTTTCCGGAGTCATCGTTCTTAAATCATTCCCGGCGATCAGCGGAGCCGCCAACATGGCCCAAAGGCTGAAATGAGAACGCGATTCGGTTTCGGTCAAAGGGGAGACGCCGACCTCGAGCATGTCCGGATCGTTCCAATGGCCCGGACCCGAAAACGGTTCCTTCCCTCGCTGATGGTCTAAAATACGGAGGACGGATCGCCAATGAGGGGAGATATCCATCGTGGTCCGCCAGAGATTCGCGATCGAAGCGCCCCATTTCCAAACGGAGTCCCAGCCCCAATTGCAGAGGCTAAATACGATGGGACGACCGGTTCGTAGGAGCGCCTCGGACATTCGGACGTAATGGGGACGGTAATTCCAAGAAATCCAGCGGTAGATCGGCCCGCCGCAAAAATCGTCTTTTACAAAATCCACTCCCCAGTCCGCGTAAGTCTGCGCGTCTTGGTCCTCGTGGTCCCAGCTTCCCGGGCGCCCTTGACACGTGCGTTTACCCACGCTCGTGTAGATTCCAAACTTGAGGCCCTTGGAGTGGATGTAATCGGAAAGCGACCTCATCCCGTTCGGAAAACGAATCGGATCCGGTCGAATTCCGCCGTCGGGGCCGCGCTCCGGCGCCTGCCAGCAGTCGTCCAGGATCACGTACTGATATCCCACGGCGCCCAAGCCGCGCGCGACCAGAGCATCCGCCATTTCGTGAACCAGTTTTTCATCGATCTGACAACGGAACTGGTTCCAACTATTCCAGCCCATCGGAGGGGTCAACGCAACCGTAGGCATTCCGGCGTTCGCGTGTACGCCGGCCAGCAGCAGTAGAGGGAGTAAAGCTCGTGCCATCGCTAATGCGGGCTGGCGCCCGGCAATACCGACTTCACTTCCGCCATCGCGATTCCCGGCAGGAATCGCACGAAGAGGAGGAAGAGGGCGAAGAAGAGTCCGAACGATCCGAACGTCCAGCCCCAGTCATACCAGGTCGGGTAGTACATCGCCCACGACGATGGCAGGAAGTCGCGGTGGAGCGACGTCACGACGATCACGTAGCGTTCGAACCACATCCCGATGTTCACGTAGAGGGAGACGGCGAACATAATCGCGATGTTCCGGCGCGCTTTCCGCCACCAGAAGATTTGCGGCACGATCACGTTACAGGAAGTCATCGTCCAGTAGGCCCACCAGTACGGGCCGAAAGCGCGGTTGATGAAGACGTACTTTTCGAACGGGGACCCGGAATACCACGCGATGAAGAATTCCATCGAGTAGGCGTAACCGACGATCATGCCGGTCGCCATGATGACCTTGTTCATCTTTTCCATGTGGTCCATGGTGATGTAGTTTTTCAGGCCGAACATTTCCCGCATGATCACGAGGAGGGTCACGACCATCGCGAATCCGGAGAAAATGGCGCCGGCGACGAAGTAAGGCGGGAAGATCGTCGTGTGCCAGCCCGGAACTTGGCCGACGGCGAAGTCGAACGAAACGATCGTGTGCACGGAGAGGACGAGCGGCGTCGAGAGGCCGGCGAGGATCATGTACGCCATCTCGTAGTGGTTCCAGTTCTTATTCGAACCGCGCCAGCCCATCGAAAGGGCCGTGTAGACGACTTTCCGAATTTTATTTTTCGCGCGGTCGCGAATCGTCGCGAGATCGGGGATCAGCCCGACGTACCAAAACACGGAAGAAATCGTGAAGTAGGTCCCGACGGCGAACACGTCCCAGAGGAGCGGCGACCGAAAGTTCACCCAGAGCTGGCGCTGGTTCGGATAAGGAATGAGCCAGAACGCCGCGTACCAGGGCCGACCGGTATGCAGAAGCGGGAAGGTGAGCGCGGTGATGACGGCGAAAATCGTCATCGCTTCCGCGGACCGGTTAATCCCCGTGCGCCACTTCTGGCGGAAGAGGAAGAGGACGGCCGAAATGAGGGTGCCGGCGTGACCGATACCGACCCAGAAAACGAAGTTCGTGATGTCGGTACCCCAACCGGAGGGCTGGTTCAGCCCGAGGACGCCTTGACCGTAGTAGATGAAATTTCCAACCGACCAGAGCCAGATCGTGAGCGCGATTCCCGCGGCTCCGAAGCACACCCACCAACGGCGCATCGGAAAACGTTCGACTGGGCGCGAGACATCGTCAGAGATGTCCCCCATGGTTTTACCACCCGTGACGAGGAGACCTTCGGTAGCCACATGATCCATGAACGGTTGATTCCTTTTAGCGGAAGCTTAATGGAGAATTTGACGAGTGCCTAGGGAAAAGCTAGGTTCGAACGGAATCGAAAAACCCTTCAACCCAGTGAAAACGCGTCGAAAATAGAGTTGGAACGGAACGCCATGGCCGACCCCGAAGAAACCGCATCCGCCGCTTCTCTCCGCCGAGTTTTCGGCTTGAGCCTGGGTGTTCTCGGACTTTTCGCGTTCAATCTTTTCGAGCTCGAGCCATTCTTGACCCGGGTTTCAGGACCGCGCGCCGCGCAATTCGCGTATATTCTCGTTCGGATCGTCGGCCTCCTCGGGCTCGCCTACGGCTTGGCGAAAAATGCGAAACGAAACCGGTTCCAAACGCTGTCGACCGTCCTCCTCATTGGCTTCATCGACCAGGTGATCCTCAAAGGAATTTGGATCAAGCAGGACATGGCGATCCATCCCGCCGAATGGACCGGCATCGAACCGACGAACGCCGTGATCTTTCTGAACATGGCGATGGGCTACCTTTTCTTCGTTCCCCTCGTGCTCATTCTCGCGTTCGTCGGCATGGAAGCGACGCGGTTTCGGCGGGATTGGCGCGTCCGGGACTAAGGGAGCGAAGCGCCGTAGGCGATCAGGTCCTCGGCGGGCAGGTTGCTCAGGACGCTGTAGATTACCTCGTCCTGCTTCAACGTGTAGGCGCTGAGGTGGGGATTCGGCACGTACCGATCCCCGCGCGGTCCCCACGGAATCCCGCGCTCGTCCGTGAAAGGGTGGAGATGGTAGTCGCGAGCGATGAAAATCGTCATAAAATAAGGTTCCGCGGCGTAAACGACCGCGAACGCGGGAACGATTCCGCGCTGACGGAATATCCCTATCGGCTTCAGTTCCCGCGGCGGGGCTTTCGGCGATCGCCAAGGGAAGTTCGCGGCCGCTTTCGCGGCGGCTTCCGTTATCGGAGATTTCGCGAAATCCCACTCGGAAAATACGAGGGATTTTTCCTTCGCGAGCTCCGCTTTCGTCGCCGCGGCCATCGGAGTAGCATCCTGATTGAACCAGATTTCGTCGAACCGGTAGGCGTAGATTTTTCCGTTTGAAAAGTTCAGATGGCCCGCGAGCGGAAACGAAAGCTCGTCGAGCACGAGCGAATCTCCGGAAGGGATCGCGGCGCCCGGCGCCTTCGCCTCGAACCGGACCGGCGTGACCGGATAGCCCGCGACCGGCGCCGGATTCTTCACGTGAAACGCGTCGATATTATAGGTGTAGCCGACCATTGCGTCGTCGAGGATTTTCTTGAGGCCAGCCGTCATTCGTTCGGGCGACGGGTTCGGAAGCCCGCGCATGCGGACGCCCCAGCCGCCGTGCGGATAGGCGGTGACCGAACTTTCTCCGTCGTAACGGATGGCAGTCCCCGCCACCGCCTTCGGCGCGAGCACTTTCATTCGGTATCGATTCGGCGCCGTGAATTCGATCTCGGTCACGAGATCTTCCCCGCTCGCGAGGAGTCCCGTTTCCCGCAAGATCCCGTGGTAGTTTTTCACGCGTGCGAGGTGGGTGAGGGTTCGATCGCGCGACATTTTCCGAAGCGAGCCTTCGCATCCCGAAAGGACGAGGAGCGTGGCGAGCGCCGCCAAGGCGGCGGGGCGGGTGACGAGACGGACCGTCTCGCGAAAGGCGACGACGAACGGATTGTAGGGCGGGTAGACGGACTCGGTTCCGTATTCAACCGGAGCGCCCTCGGGAATGTACGTCCCGAAGAGCCGGTCCCAGACGATAAATACTCCGCCGAAATTCCGGTCTACGTATTCGCCGTTTCGCCCGTGATGGACCCGGTGATTCGAGGGCGTGCTCAGAATCCGATCGAGGGGACCCAGCTTTCCGACGAGCTGGGTATGAACGAGGGACTGGTAGAATAGGCTCGCGAGCTGGAAGAGAAGAACGAGGGTCGGGTCGAAACCGATCAGGACGAGAGGGATCCAGAACACGAAGGCCGTGAAAGGGAGCCAGGTTTGGCGGGCGGCGACGGTAAGGTTGAAGTACCGAGAAGAGTGGTGGGTTTCGTGCGCGGCCCAAAGAACCCGCACCGCATGACTCGACCGGTGGAACCAGTAATAGGTGAAATCGTCGGCGAGGAGCGCGAGCGGCCAGACCCATAGCGGCGTCTGCGTTTCGTAGAACCACCACTGCTCGCCGATTTTGAAGAGCGAGTGCGCGTGGAGTTTGACGTAAATTCCGTACACCACGGGAATCCAGACGATCTGGAGCGCGAGGCTTCCGAGATAAAGGGTGAGATTCGTCGCGGAATCGGCGGCGCTATGGGTGCGGCGGCCGAGCATTCCGGCGACGGCCGCCTCCAGCACGGCGGCTCCGAGAAAACCGACTACGGCGAACGCGTCGAAATAAAGGTGAGGATTCGCTCGGAGGTATTCGAACACGCTCCGATTTTAAGCTTTTTTGACCGGGTTTTCCAGCGCGCCCCGGCGAAAAGGTATCGGCCGTCCAGAAAGGGGTGTCCGGCCTCCGGAGGAATGTACAAGGCTTGGACACCTCCGCCGATCAGGGTCCGACCTTCGCCGTTTCGCGGAAAAAACCTTGGCACGGCCAGTGCTCTCAGAGTCTGTAGTGAAAAATTCCTTTTGCTCCACCCTCGCCATTTTTTCCCTTTCGACCACCCTCCTGGCGTTGACCCCCGCCCGCGCCGATTTGGCGGAGACTGTGACAAAGATGGCGGAGCTGAATTCGGTCGTCGCCTCGAAAACCATTCGTCATTGCCTGAGCCGACCCTCCGTGGTTCGGCGCCTGGCGAACACGTGCACCCACGCGCTCGATCTTCTCGCCGCGCCGGTGGCCGCCGCGAAATCCGCGATGATCGAGGAAGAGGCACGCGTACGCAAGCTCGCCTGTCCCTCGGTCGTCGATTACGGATGCTCGAAACTCCAAATCCGCTACCGCCAAGCCGCCGACCTTCTCGCCGAATCCGCGGACAACCTTCGCCTGACCGAAGACGAGGCACTTTCTGAACGCCATGACGGGAAATGGTGGGATCAGGCGTTCGTGAAGGACAACCGCCTGAGCGCGATCTGGGCGCGCGACTTCGTCGCCAAGGCCTCCGCCGCGTTCGAGGCTTCGTCCGCGCTTACGCAAACCCTCCGGCCCTGACGTTCGCCCCGCTTTCCTTTCCCCGGCGTTCGCGCGATAATCTCGGCGATGCCGCATCAACTCTATCCGAACCTCTTCAAACCTCTCAACGTCGGCCCGTTCGAACTTCCGAACCGGGTCGTGATGGGTTCGATGCATACCGGACTCGAGGAAGCGAAGGATGCCTACGGGAAACAAGCGGCGTTTTACGGAGAGCGTGCGAAGGGGGGCGTCGGCCTGATCATCACCGGCGGCGTCGCGCCGAGTTTCGTAGGCCGTGTTTCGCCGCTCGCTTCGCAACTCTCCTGGCCGTGGCAGGTGAAGCACCACGCGAAGGTGACCGAAGCGGTCCATGCGTACGGCGGCCGCATCCTCCTCCAAATTCTCCACGCCGGTCGCTACGCGTACAATCCTTTCTGCGTCGCGCCCTCGCGGATTAAATCACCGATCAGCCCGTTCAAACCTTTCGCTCTCGGGAAATTCGGCATCCGGAAGACGATTCACGATTTCGCGAATACCGCGCGGCTGGCGAAACGCGCCGGTTACGACGGGGTCGAGATCATGGGGAGCGAAGGCTACTTTCTCCATCAGTTCATCGCGCCGCGGACGAACCGCCGGACCGACGATTACGGGGGATCGTTCGTGAACCGGATCCGTTTGCCACTCGAGATCGTCCGGCGCGTCCGGTTGGTGTGCGGCGACGATTTTCTCCTGATGTACCGGATTTCGCTCCTCGACCTCGTCGAAGGCGGGCTCACTTGGGACGAGACCGTCCAGTTCGCGCGCGCGCTCGAAAAAGCGGGGGTGAACGTGCTGAATACCGGGATCGGTTGGCACGAGGCGCGGATCCCGACGATCATGACCTCGGTGCCGCGCGCGGCTTTCGCCGAGGCGACCCATCGGCTGAAGCCCCTCGTGAAAGTTCCCCTCGTCGCCGTGAACCGGATCAATATGCCCGAAATCGCCGAAGGGATCCTCGCGCGCGGCGAGGCCGACCTCGTTTCGCTGGCCCGGCCGATGCTGGCGGATCCGGAGTGGACGCGCAAAGCCTGGACTGGGCGCCGTGACGAGATCAATACTTGTATCGCCTGCAACCAGGCCTGCCTCGACCATATTTTCGAGCGAAAAATCGCGAGTTGCCTCGTGAATCCCCGAGCGTGCCACGAAGCGGAGTTTTCCGAAGCGCCCGCGAAGAAGGCGGCGCGGGTCGCGGTAGTCGGCGCGGGTCCGGCCGGTCTTTCGTTCGCCGTCGAAGCCGCGAAACGCGGGCATCGCGTGACGATCTTCGAACGCCGTCCCGAATTCGGCGGACAGTTCGACCTCGCCCGACGCATTCCGGGCAAGGAAGAGTTCAACGAGACCCTCCGTTATTATCGGACGATGATCGCGAAACACGGCGTCGAACTTCTCGTCGGGACCGAGGGACGGGTCGACGTGCTCAAGTCCGGCGGATACGACGCGGTCGTCGTGGCGGCGGGCGTTCGCCCGCGTTCGATCCCGCTCCTCGATCGCGCGCGGGCGGCGAAGGATCCGCGCGTCGTCGCTTATGACGAACTCCTCCGGGGTAAGGTGAGGCCGGGCGAACGCGTCGCCATCATCGGCGCCGGCGGAATCGGCTTCGACGTGGCCGCCTTCCTCGCGGCTCCGCGCGAACGGTCGATCTCGCTCGATCCGAAGAGTTTCTTCGAGCAGTGGGGAATCGACTACTCGGCGCGCGGCGGAGTCGAGGGCGTCAAACCTCACGCGCTTTCGAGCGGCCGCGAAATTTACCTCCTTCAGCGCAAAGACGAGCGGCTCGGCGTCCGGCTTGGGAAAACGACCGGTTGGGCCCATCGGAAGCAGCTCGTCGACCAAGGAATCCACATGCTCCAGGGCGTGAACTACGGGGATATGGACGCCGAGGGGCTCTGGATCGATCGAAAAGTCGAAGGCGTGCCTAAGAAAGAACGGCTTTCTGTGGATCAAGTGGTCGTTTGCGCGGGGCAGGAGTCAGAAAACCGACTCTTCGGCGAGCTTGAGCTCGCCGGAGTGCGGGCCTTTCTGATTGGCGGCGCGAAGCAGGCGGGCGAACTCGATGCGAAACGCGCGATCGAACAGGGAGTTCGACTTGCTGCGGATCTCGAGAAGCTCTTACAATAAGAGACAGTGACCCAGGAAAAGACCCGCCTCAAATTTAGAGTCTCCGCCCACGACGGAGTGACCGCGGGAGGGCTTCCGGAACCGCGCTGGACCGAAAAGTGGGGCGTCGGTCTCTTCGACTACGAGGAGTTCCACGTCACGGACCAACTCCTCAAACTTCCATTTCAGGAAGCGACTCCCAAAACGGTTTGTGTTTTTTCGATCTCGGAGGGTGCCCTCGCGTTTCGTTTGCTCGACGCCGACCGTCGGGCCGAAGTGAACGGCGTCGAGCGAAAAGACGCGATCATCACCACCGGCGACCAGATCAAAATCGGCGAGACCCTTCTGATCGAGGTCGTGTTCGCTCCGCCGAAATCGGTCACTCGCGTTCCAGCAGCCGGCCCGTCGATCGCCGCGTCTCCCGATGTCGCGAAGCCGGATCCCGAGGAGGGGCCGACGCTCACGTTCTCGCCGACGGGTTCCCACGAGAATTACCGGCCGGAAATGGTCGCGACGCTTCAGAAAGCGAAGGCGGCCGCCGCGGCCGAACTCGCGGCCATGAAGGGTCCCGACCTTTCGAGCGAACCGAAGGGAGTCGATTACGGAGCCGCCGCGATCGCGGGGCCGACCATTCCGCCGCCACCCGTTTTCCAGGAGGTGAGCAAATCGGTCGAGATCAACGAGCCTTCGTTCAACGCCCTCCGCGGCGGGGCGCGGACGAAAAAAGAAACGACCGCCATTCCTCCGCGTCCCGCCGGACCGATGCGGGGAATGGAGCCCGAAGGAAAAGTCGAGTTGATGGATAGGCGGAAACCGGGTGTGATTCCGCCCCGGCCCGCGTCGCTGTCGGGTTCCGCCGGTCCGATGCCAGGTATGATTCCCGAGGATAAAGTGGAGCTCGCCGACGGAAAATTTCCCGGCGCGATCCCACGCCGCCCGGCCTCCCTCTCGGCCGGTCCGATGCGAGGGATGGAACCCGAGGGA
>JAYVXM010000038.1:0-2676 GCA_043785205.1 Bdellovibrionales bacterium | reverse complement strand
GAATCCGTCGATCGAGCGCGAAGGCGACTTCGCCCTGTCGGCGATCAAATCCGGGCTCAGCTACGAGGACCTCATCCAAAAAATCATCAACCTCGCCTTCGCGCCCGAACCGGGCGACGCTCCGCGAACGGGAAGCCGACGGAAAAAGAAATGAATACCCTCTCCGAGAAAGGCCGCTTTGCGGGCGCCGACCGTTACTTTCCTGGCATGCGCTCCCTCGGTCGAGTGCTCATTTTTTCGATGCGAATGACGGGCGCAATGTTCGGACTTCTCTTCGTCGGCGGTCCGCTTTACCTAATCTCGAAGTTCGTCGGCCCGGCGCTGATCGACTCGAGTCGTGCCGGCGGCGAACGGCTCGGCGCCGCCGCGTTCGGAGTATTCGCCCTCCTCTTTATCGGCCTCGGCGCGGCCGTCTTCATCGGCTCGTTTCGGAAGAACGTCCTTCCCCGACCACGGACCGAAGCGTCGCTTCCCTCGCGGGAGACCATGATCCGCCTCGCCCAGAATTCACGGCGAGCGAAAACATTCGGACTCCGCCGACTCGCCGACGGGACTTTTCTCCTTTCGTCGGCGAACCTTTACCGGGCGGGCGCCATCTTTATCGGCCTATCGGCAATCGTATGGAACGCCGTCATCTACTTCTCTTTCCGCGACCTCCGAGGATTCGGCTCGTTCTTTTCGGTCTTTCAGTTCATCTTCATGGCCCCGTTCGTCGCGGTCGGGATCGGGCTCGTCTACGTCTACTTCAAGCTTCTCCTTTCCCTTCGTCAGCCGGTGGTCGAATTTACTTTCGCGAAGGCGTCGTTCGACGTTGGCGAGCGGGTTCGGAGCGAGGTTCGGCTCCGGGATCCGAAGCGATTGACCGAGCGGTTTTCGGTCATGCTACGCAAGCGGCGGCTCGCTCCGAACGATGAGTCGACCGTGCTGAAAGCCGAGCCGTGGATCTTCGAGGAACGAAGACTCCTCGAGGTCGACCGGACCGAACTCGACGGCGGATGGGTCCAGTCGCTCGATTTCGAAATCACGGAATCACCGGGGGAATGGGCCGAATGGTCGCTCGAAGCGAAAGCGGAAACCGAGCGCGGGCTTCCGCTCTACCTCGTGGCGAATTTGCCGTTCGAGCGCGCGCCTTGACGGGCCGCGAGGGAGCGGCTATGGCTGGCGCCATGGATCAGACCGCCGTTCGCGACCGCGCGAAACTTCTCCTTCAAAGCGATCTTGAGGCGCTCTGGCCGAGCCAGAACCCGGCGCTACTCAAGGAACTCCATCTCCTCACGCGGGACGGGAAGCTGAATCAGGACGCCCGACGGAAACTCAAGCAAATCTACCATTTCGCGCGGCTTCTCCTCCCGGTCCTCGAAACGCTCTACGGAGATACGGCCGAGCCGAGCGTCGTCGACGTCGGATCCGGAAAGAGCTACCTCGGCTTTCTCCTCTATGACCTCTGGACGGGTCCGCTCTGCCGGGGCTCGATTACGAACGTCGAATCCCGGCCGGAGCTCGTCGCGCGGGCGCGGGCGCTGGCGGCCGAGACCGGTTTTACGCGAATGCATTTTCTCGAATCCACGGTCCGCGCCGCGGATCCGGGCACGATCGATCTCCTCGTCGCCCTCCACGCCTGTGATACCGCGACCGACGAGGCGATCCTGCTCGCGCTCGAGAAGGACGCGCGGGCGATCGCGCTCGTGCCCTGCTGTCAGGCGGAAGTCTCGCGCCTCCTCGCCGGACTGCCGAAGATGCCGAAACATGAACTCTGGCGCCTTTGGCGCCACCCCCTCCATTCGCGCGAGTTCGGCAGCCACTTCACGAATGTCCTCCGCGCGTTAGTCCTCGAGGCCGCCGGATATAAAGTCACCGTGACCGAACTTCTCGGATGGGAGCATTCGATGAAGAACGAGCTTATCCTCGCGGAAAAAAATCCCCAGCCGAATCCCGCCGCGGGGGAGTGGCTCGCCTCCCTCCTCCGGACGATTCCGGTCGAACCGATGCTGGTGCGCGAGCTTCGGGCGCGCGGACGACTTTAGACTTCCTCGGAAAATCCTGCTAAACCCGTCCGATCGCAACGCATCCGTTCGACGACTATTTCAGCGCCGTTCAGAAATCGTGTCTCCCCGGAATTTGGTCCCGCGGACTCGCGCTCGCGCGCGCGAAGGCGGTCACCCTCGAAAAGGAGAGCGCGGCCGAATTGATTCTTTACGTCGCGGTTCCCGACCGACCCGTTCGTCAGAAAGTTTCGCTCTGGCCGGGGGACGAGGACGCGTTCTGTGACTGCGCCGACCGGATCGAGCCATGCGTCCACGTCGCGGCCGCGATCGCCGCGCTTCGCACGGGACTCGCGCTGGCCGCCGGGAGCCCGTCCCCACGACGCGGAATCCACTACCGGCTCGTCCGAAAGGAAGAGGATCTTCTTTTCGAGCGCGTCCTCGACGGCGAAGTCTATCGCCAATCCCTGGTTTCCCTCGTCGGTGCTCTCGAATCCGGGCGGGCGCCGGGGCCGCCGATCGCGGCGGGTCGGGAGGATTTCGCGATCGACGAGATCGTGGCCGGATCGGAGGGGAAACCGTTTAGCCGTGCGCTCTGGCTACGCCTTTTTCCGGTGCTGCGGGATCTCGCCGAATCGCGAGCGGATGGGATCACGATCGACGGGAAACGAGTCGAAATCGGATCGCCCCTCCC
>JAYVXM010000037.1:0-2678 GCA_043785205.1 Bdellovibrionales bacterium | reverse complement strand
GAGGTAGAGGCCGACGTCCTCGAGTCTGATCCGGGCGAACGGCGCACTGAATCCGCGGGGTGCGACGAGTCCGAGGCGAAAAGAGCCGAGTCCGGATTTCAGCGCGAAACGAACGGGATCCGGAAGCGCGATCGCGACGACGCTCTCCTTCCCCCAGAGGTCGAGCCCCATCTCGTGGAGGGCGTCTTTCGGTAGAGTTCCGTTTCGGTATATTTTCCCGTTCGGTCCGACGATGGCGAGGTGGGGACGCCCCCCGAGGGTTCCCCGCACGCGCAGAAAGGCGTATTCGGTCGAAGGCCGGGAGAGTTTATGCTCGCGAAGGAGTTCCTCGTCGCTCGTGCGGAGGAACTCCGGGTTTTCGACGGGAATCAGGTCGCGGGATTTTGGATATGGGATCTCGAACGCGGGATCGATTACGGTGAGGCGTCCGTGCGCGGTCCCGTACGGGAGTTTCGGCCGATCCGCGAAGACGTTATGCCGGGCGATATTGTAAAGGACTGGCCGATCGGAATTCTGAAAAAAATGCCCGCGGAACACGCAGTTTCGGTGACCGATCCCGACGACGAGAGCGCACTGATAACGGCGGTCGAAGCCGCGCCCCGTTCGCGGGTCGATCCGGACCTGATAGGTCCATTCGATGTCGAGGCGGCGGCCGTAACGGGCCATTTGATAATCGGTACCGGCGACGGTCGATTGGGAATCCTCATCCGAGAAAAAGGTCGTGTAGCGAACGGTGGCGACGCCGTCCGGGCCCGGCGTGATCGAGTAGCCGACGGCGAGGATCCGGTCGGTTTCGGGATGGGCGATCTGATCGCGCCGGGACACGAAGACCGGCGCGTTCTGTCTCACGTAATCGGGAATAGCGTCGGCGGTGGCGCTCGCGGAGAATAGAAACGTCGCGAAGACGAGCGCGCGGTTCATGAGTCCCGCGACTCGGCTTCCGCCGCGGACTGGGTGGCCTGACCACCGATTCGGCGGATCTCCGCGAGGTAGGCGTCGAGGACGATCTGCTCGAACTTCGCCCGGGTCGATTGATTCAGCGGATGGGCGATGTCCTTGAAGGTGCCGTCTTTCCGCTTTTTGCTCGGCATGGCGACGAAAAGCCCCGAAACGCCCGCGATGATCTTCAGATCGCGCACGACGAAACACTCATCGAGGACGATCGTGATATACGCTTTCAATTTTTCCTCGTTGACGGGAAAAACTTTGATTTCGGTTATCTCCATACGCTTTCTAATTCTTACACAGTCTAAGAATTGCGATATGGGCAACTTTTAATGGGGCGGGCGCCGGCCGCGCGCCAAAATTAAGTCGCTGGCCGGAATTCGAATTCGCCGTGGTCGACGGCGACTTGAATTTTGGAACCCGCGGGGAATCGACCTTCGAGGAGCGAGATCGAAAGCGGATTTTGAATCTCGCGCTGGAAAACGCGTTTCATCGGACGCGCGCCATAGTCGCGATCGTATCCCTTTTCCGTAAGGAGCGCGAGCGCCGGCACGGTGAACGCGAGTTCTACGCCGCGTTCCCGAAGCATCCCATTTAGTTTACGTGTGTACGCCTCCACGATTTTCGCAAGATCTTCGCGCTCGAGGTGATCGAAGGTGACGACCTCGTCGAGGCGGTTTAGGAATTCCGGTCTGAAATGCGAGCGGAGGAGCTTTCCGATCTCGACTTCGAGTTTCTTCGGATCTTTTTCTTCGAGGATCAAATGACTCCCGAGGTTCGACGTCATGATAATGACGACGTTCGTGAAGTCGACCGTACGTCCCTGTCCGTCGGTTGCGCGACCGTCGTCGAGGATTTGGAGAAAGACGTTGAAGACGTCAGGGTGAGCCTTTTCGATTTCGTCGAAAAGGAGCACGGAATAGGGTCGTCGGCGAACGGCTTCGGTGAGCGACCCGCCCTCTTCGTAGCCGACGTAGCCCGGAGGCGCTCCGAGTAGGCGGGCCACGGAGTGTTTTTCCATGTACTCCGACATATCGATGCGCACCATCGCGCGTTCGTCGTCGAAGAGAAATTCGGCGAGTGCCTTCGCGGTTTCGGTTTTCCCGACACCGGTCGGCCCGAGGAAAAGAAACGAACCGATGGGGCGATGTTTTTCCTGAAGCCCCATTCGGGAGCGCCGGACCGCGTTCGAGATCGCGGCGATCGCGCGCGACTGGCCGATCACGCGTTGTCTGATCCGCTCCTCCATTTTCAGGAGACGCGCTTGCTCGCCTTCGAGCATCTTAGTGACGGGAATTCCCGTCCATTTCGCGACCACCTCGGCGATGTCGTTTTCGGACACTTCCTGGCGAATGAGGCCCTCGCCGACTTTCGCCGCGCCCTTCGCGACGACGGCGTCGTACTCCTTCTGGAGCGCGAGAAGTTTTCCGTACCGGAGCTCGGCCGCGCGCTCGAGATTTCCGCTACGTTCGGCGGCTTCGGAATCGAGGCGGAGCTTTTCGATTTGCTCCTGGAGAATTTTCACTTTTTGGATCTCGGCCCGTTCATTTTCCCATTTCGCTTTGAGCGCGGAGCTCTTCTCCTTGAGATTCGCGAGATCGTGCGTAATGACGGAGAGCCGCTCCTTGGACGAGCGATCGCTTTCCTTCTTCAGGGCCGCGTTTTCGACCTCGAGCTGGAGAATCTTCCGTTCGAGCTGGTCGATCTCGTCCGGACGGGACTCGATCTGCATC
>JAYVXM010000036.1:0-2682 GCA_043785205.1 Bdellovibrionales bacterium | reverse complement strand
ACGACCCCGAAGTTCGCGCGATGTTGATGAAGCTTGAGCACGCTCACTCCCATACCGATCACTTTCACGTCCGGCTTTTCTGCCAGGAAACGGACTCGAAGTGCGTCAGTGGAAACGCGCCGCCCCGTTCCCGAAAGCATAAGTCGTCGGCGCACCGCAAGGTCTCGAAGTAACCGGTCAGTCCTTGAAATTGGACGCTTGCCAAGGGCGTTGGGCTCAAGAAGACTAAGGCGGTGACCGCGGTCGTCGTCCTCTTTTTCTTCATCGTCGTCAGCGGGGTCGGCGGCGCGTTCGCGCGTGCATCGGATACGCTCCCGTACGCGGTTCGGGCGCGTGCTTATTCGGGTTACGGAACGACCGTCCGTGGGGACAATGAGACGATCGGCATGGCCGGGGCGACCGTGGCGATTCCGAACAGCGTGAGTTCGATCGAAACGAATCCGGCCGGGTTAACGATGACGATGGGAAGCGTCACCGCCCAGATCAATTCGAACGAGATGGAGGACCGAACGATTACGGGGAGCGACCAGAGGAAAATTCGGAGCAATCAGTGGGGATTGACGGTTACCCCTGACGATTGGGGTTACGCGGTCGCCTATTATACGCCGAATTCCGAGGGTGGGACTTATAGGAGCGTAGCCACCGGAAGCGAATCGGACTACGAAGTATCGCTTAAGCAACTTCGCTTTTCGGTTTCCCATTCGTTGATGGACCATCGGTTGAGCGTTGCCGCAAGCGTGGAGATCAATCACGCGATCCGGAATCTCGGTTCGTTGGAGTACGGAGCGACCGATCTTTCCTATAAGTTGGGCGCGATTTACCATTTGCACGATCACTTCCTGCTGGGCGCGAGTTATTCGCCGCCTCAGGAAATCGGAAACTCGATTCTTGGGTCAGGGACACCCGAGTTACCGGGATTCGCCCAGCCCATACGAAGCCCGATGTTACTGACTCTCGGAGCCGGCTGGATCCCAAATCGGTTTTTCGACGCCGGTTTCGCGCTCGTGGCGGTCGGTTCGACTCGCGACACCGCCCTCCTTCGGGACCAAAACGTAATCGTCGGGGAAGGATTTACCCTCCAACCTCGAGTCGGCGCGTCCTACGTCTTCGGCCAGTACGAAAGTCTGAAAATGTCGGCCGCCGCCGGCTCTTATTATGAAACCTCGCGAATTTCGACGGAACCGAATCGGCTTCACTTCACGAGCGCTCTCCAGGTGAACCCCTGGTTCATTAACCTCGGCCTCGGCATCGACCGAGCCACGAATTACAATAATTTCTTCGTCTCGATCGGATTCGATCTTGTCCGTAGTCTTCGAACCTTCGACATTATCCCGAAAGAGCCCGTCCCACCCCTGAACGGCTTTTGGCCGCACCCCCTGGAAAAATCAAGCGATGGCCTGCCCGATTTCCTCACGGTCGGAGAACCCAAAGAATACTCCGGCACAAGCGTAGGCGACGTAAAGGGCATCATCGAAAACATCCCGAAAAACATCAGCAATAAATTTGAAGGTAAACCTCCGGTAGCACCCAAAGCATCCAAAGCGCCCGAGACTCCGAAGAGAACGAAGAAGAAAAAGAGCGTCCGCAGGACCTCGAACTAACCCGTCCCATCCCAGAGCAAGCGTCCCCGAACCTCTCCTGGTCCCGACCCCGAGCGAGCGAAGCAAGCCCTTTCCCGAACCCTCTTCGGTTCCCGAGCCCGTTCCCGTCTCCGGGCCGCGAAGCGAGCCCGTCCCCCGATCCCGACGGTGGAGACGAGGACGCAAGCGCGGAAAAACCGCGCCGCGGTTTTACACGCGATGCGTGCGCGAGAATTCGCCCCAGCGAATTCGGAGCGCCCGAGACCCCTCGGCCCACCAAAAATAAAAAAGGAGCGGGCTAAAAGCCCACCCCTTTTTTATTTTTGGTGGAGACGAGGGGTCTCGAACCCCTGACCTTCGCATTGCGAACACGACGCTCTACCAACTGAGCTACGTCCCCGAAATTTGGTGGAGACATGGGGAGTCGAACCCCAGACCTATAGCTTGCAAAGCTACCGCTCTACCAACTGAGCTATGTCCCCGGAAATCTTGGTAGAGAAAAGATCTAGCCGAATCCTCCGTCGGTCGCAACCTCCAATAACGCCTCCCAAACCGCCGAGCTTAGTCGGCTGACGTTCTGGTAGCGAAATGTTATCGTTTCGATATGGCCGGTTTCACGCGGGAAAATCACGAAACGGGAATGCTCATCGATGACGAGTGGATGGCGGGAATCGCGAAAGAACCCGAAGGTTTTTCCGCGTTTGTGATTGATCACCGCAACGGTTCGCTCGTCGCGCACCAGAATTTTCAAGCGCTGGAACCTGCGATTAATGCAATGAATCAAATTCCGCGCGCTTGGAAATACGAAGCGACCGGCGGTTGTTCGGGCGAGCGCTGCGGCGAAGGAAAATGCAAAGGGAAGGCGTGCAAAATTTACGCGGGTCCGAAATCTTGTTCGTCCTCCGGAACTCAAGGATGAGCCCATGAAGATTTCTCGCGGATGGGGGTGGCGGCGGAGCTTGCCGATTTTCGCGGCAATTTTTGCGGCCTGGGCGGCCGAGGGCGCGGACAATCCGTACCGAGTGCTCCTGGACGATCCCTTTCCGGCCGCGAGTCCGCCGGTGGGACTCTTGCCGACGATGTACCGGTGGCGGGGGGTGGA
>JAYVXM010000035.1:0-2690 GCA_043785205.1 Bdellovibrionales bacterium | reverse complement strand
CCAGGCCCAAATGGCCGAGAAGTCGAACGAGATCGGGCTTACGAACGGACTGGCCTATACGGAAGCCGGCGGGGACATGCTTCAAATCGAAGTCTCCGTCGTTCCGGGTAAAGGGAACATCAAGATCACCGGGAAACTCGGCGACGTGATGCAGGAGTCCGCTTCGACCGCGATGAGCTACGTTCGGTCTCGCGTCGAGGCCCTTGGCATCGACAAGGACTTCTACACGAACTGCGATATCCATCTGCATGTGCCGGAAGGCGCCGTGCCGAAGGACGGGCCTTCCGCCGGCATCACGATGGCGACCGCCATTACGAGCGCCCTCACGAAGATCCCGGTTCGGGCGGACGTCGCGATGACCGGTGAAATCACGCTGCGCGGACGCGTTCTTCCGATCGGCGGCCTGAAGGAAAAACTTCTGGCCGCGCGGATCGGCGGGATCAAGACCGTGCTCATTCCGAAGGCGAACGTTCCGGATCTGAAGAAAGTGTCGAAGGACATCACGAAAGGAATGCAGATTATTCCCGTCGAGCATGCCGACCAGGTTCTTCGAATCGCGCTCGCGGTTCCGAACCCGGAGACTTTCCTCGTGAAGACGGACAACTCGATTCCGGATCCAGTGGTTTTCACCGCTACGGATAAGAAGGCCCCGAGAAGCGGCGCCATCAAGCACTAGCCCGTACTGAAAATCGAAACGTTATGGAGAAAGGCCCGCGCCTCGCGGGCCTTTTTTCGTCCGGATGGCCGCGATCTCGATCGGCTGGTCCCCGACGAGAACGCGGTCGAGATGGCGCGCGCGAAGCAGGATCAGGTAGGGATTGATCGGATTTCCAAACTCGTCGTGGAGTTCGAAGTGAAGGTGAGGGGTCGTCTTTTCGGCGTTTCCGCTATTACCGACCCATCCGATGAGCTGGCCGGCTTGGACATGGACTCCTTTGACGATGCCCTTCGCGATTCCGACGACCTTTCCGTCGTTCGTGCCGGGAGTATCATTATTCAAATGGAGGTAGCGGGACTCGTAAGGCATTCCTTGGGACTCGTGGGTAATCCCGAGATAACAGCATTCGCCACCGCGTTGAGCGTGAACCCAGGCTACGGTTCCGTCGGCCACCGCGACGACCGGAATGAGCTTTTTTGCGATCAGGTCGTTCCCGATGTGAAGCCGAGCTCCGCCGTCGCGCGGGGCGTGCCAGTCATTCTCGAAATGCGTCGGTCCCACCACCGGGAAAAGGAGGTCGAGGAGGTCCCAGCGGATCTGGGTCTCGTCCGTGATCCCGTAGGACTCGGCTACCATCCCCTCAACGTCAACGCGCCCACCGCACGCGGAGAGTGCGAACAGCGGGATTAAAAGGAGGGGAAGGCGAGAGAGCCGTTTCATGCGCAAGGATTTAACGCGATGTGTCTTAAAATGAAAGGAAAATGGCCATTAAACTTAATAAGTTTAATCATCTAGATTCAATAATTTACTGCATTATAGCGGCTTCGAATATATGGGGCCGATGAAAGCCGGATTCGTCCTTCTCTCACTCCTTCTTTCGGGCCTCCTGACGACGGAATTCGCCCGGGCCGGCGCCCCCTCGATCCCGCTTGACCTTTTCGGGGCACCGCGACTATTTTGCTCGCTCCCTGCCCAATCCTCGATTGGAGCCGTCCGGAGAAAGAGGGCCCAACCTTCCTTCTTCGTCGGTGTCGAAGCCTTTTCAGGCCGAGTCGCCGTTCGTCGGTAATACAGGTCGTCCGGAGCTCATGCGGAATGGTTTTGCATGAGTTGTCGTACGAGATCTGAAAGGAAAAACCTCATCGCATGCCAACGATCAATCAATTGATCCGTCAGGGGCGCAATGACAAAGCTTGGAAGACGAAGTCTCCCGCTTTGCAAAGCTGCCCACAACGCCGGGGCGTCTGCACCCGCGTTTACACCACGACTCCGAAGAAACCGAACTCCGCGCTCCGCAAGGTTTGCCGGGTTCGCCTCACGAACGGATTCGAAGTCTCCTCTTACATTCCAGGCGTCGGCCATAACCTCCAGGAACACTCGATCGTACTGATCCGCGGTGGCCGGGTTAAGGATCTTCCGGGCGTGCGTTACCACACGGTGCGCGGAACGCTCGATACGCAAGGCGTGGCGAATCGTAAACAAAGCCGGTCCAAGTACGGCACGAAGAAAGGTTCCGGAGCCGCCGCGGCCGCCGCGAAGTAATTCGCGCGCGCAGCTGATTCCTGAACTTTCCGAACTTACATTCTAAAGAGAGAAGAGACAAATATGGGTCGTAAAAGTTTTATTCGTAAACGGGAAATCCTACCTGATCCGAAGTTCCACGACGTCGTCGTCGCGAAGTTCATCAACACGCTCCTGATCCAAGGCAAGCGTTCGGTGGCGGAAAAGATCATGTACGGCGCGATCGACATCGCTCAAGAAAAAGGCGGCGACGAAGGCGTGAAAGTGTTCAAGAAAGCGCTCGAGAACTGCAAACCGCTCCTCGAAGTGAAGTCCCGCCGAGTCGGCGGCGCCACTTACCAGGTCCCGGTCGAAGTGAAGCCCGCCCGCCGCCAGTCGTTGGCGTCGCGTTGGTTGATCGAAGCCGCGCGCGGACGTCCGGAGCACTCGATGATGGAACGCCTCGCGGGCGAAATCGTCGATGCCGCGAACAATCGGGGCGGAGCCCTGAAGAAGCGCGAAGACACCCACA
>JAYVXM010000034.1:0-8899 GCA_043785205.1 Bdellovibrionales bacterium | reverse complement strand
ACGCGCGGCGGAAGGGCGACCTACCACGGCCCTGGCCAGTGGGTCGCGTTCCCCGTCGAGTCGCTCGAGCATCTCACCGGTGATCGGCGCGGAGTGCGGAAGGTCGTCGCCCTTCTCCTCGATGCCGTCGCGAGTGTGGCGGCGGATGTGTATCCGCGCGCGGAGGCCCGGGAAGGGAAGGAGGCGGGACTCTGGACCGAGCCGGGTAATGGCGGCGCGAAATTCGCCGCGCTCGGGATTCGGGTGGTCGACGGCGTCGTCCAGCACGGCGTCTCGGTGAATATCTATTCGACCCCGGAAAGTTTCGTCGGAATTCGCCCCTGCGGACTCGACTCGGCCGTCGCGTTTCTCCACACCGGGGCGAACGGGGACGTGCGTTTCGCGGAGTGGGGCGATCGGCTCGCCTCGAGTTTCGTCGCGCGATTCCCGTGCTTTTCTTAAACAAGCGGGCTATAATGGAAGAACTTCGAAAGGATTCGATGAAGTTCTCCCGCCAGATTTCTCCCGCCGACACCGCCACCTCCCTTCCGAAAATCGAACGCTACTTCCGCAATCGCGGCCTCGCGCTCTCGAAAGAATCGGACGATTTTCACGCCGAGCTTTTCCGGTGGTCGGAACTCCTGACCGTGAAGGACCCCGATCAGCTCAGCTGGCATTCGCTCCGGCTCGTTCGCGAGGAAGCGGGGATCCGGATCCACTTCGCCTATAACTGGAAACTTTCGGCGCTGGCCCACGCCCTCCTCTCCGCGCTCGTCTTCACGGTGGTCGCGCGATTCGGCGTGCCGGCGATGGTCACGCCGATGCTCGTCTCGACAAACGCGATCTTTTTCGCCGCGAGTGCGTTTTTCGCGCATCACTATGCGCATGGGATGGCGAAGGAGCTCGCGGCGCTTACGGGGCACGCTCCTCCGGCGGCGATCGTCGCGGCCTAGGTCGGGCTCTCATTTCGTTCGGCCGAGTTCGTCTCCCGGGCAGCGTGGCCACTGGCCGCCGAAGGCGTTAATGCGAAGGCGGAGCGCCGCATCATGCTTGACGATTCGGGTCCGTCGTCTTTATATACGGATTCCTGCGTATTGGCTCGTAGCTCAGTGGGAGAGCACTACCTTGACACGGTAGGGGTCGCTAGTTCAATCCTAGTCGAGCCAACCATTTAAAAAAGACACGAAAAGGCATCTCGAAAGAGATGCCTTTTTTATTTAGAGAGCGCTCCGTAAGCAGGAATTGAAGCGTAGGTTATTTTTCCACGCGAACGAACGACCCTCCCTCGTGAACTTTTAGGCACCTGTCCATATCCTAGACAGTCCACCTCCCCGAAACGGCGCGCGGGCCGATCCGGAACCCGTCCCTCGGTGGCTAACGAATTGCATTTTCAAAGGAAAGCGGCCGATTTGGCCGCACGAGGGATTCGAGAGATGGGGACCGTCATCCAGACGATCGATTTAACGCTAGACCCGGACGAGCTGACCGCGCGGATCGAAGCCGCTAAGCGGATTCTCGATGCCGGTGACGGTGTCGTAATATTCCGGGGCTTTCCGCTCGCGGGATCCGAAGACGTGATCGAGGCGAGTTTTGCGGCGTTTTCCCGCCGATTCGGCGAAGTCCGCGGCCACGGCGTCACGCAAAGGCCGATCTGGAGGGTTTCTCCCCGCGCGAAACTGGATCACGAGCCGACCTTCTCGGAAACGGCGAGCGAAGCGCCGCTTCACACCGACAACTCCTGGGTTCGCGAACCGGAGCGCTATTTCGCCCTCCTCGTTTTGCGGCCCGCGCGTGACGGAGGTGACTCCATTGCTTTTCCGATCGCCCCCCATTTGCAACGGATCGCCCGGACCCCGGAGGGAAAGGCGATCCTCCGGGTTTTGATGGAAGAGGAGTTCCCATTCGCGACCCCCGCGGTATTTCACGACCACCGCTCGCACGAGGAGCAGGTCGCCGCGGTCGTTACGGCGCCCGTGATCGGGGGAGCGTCCGGGTTCCGGTTCCGGCGGGACGTGATCGATGCGGGTTTTCATTTACGACCGGATTTAGTGACTTCCGAGAAATTGGGCGTTCTGGATGCGTTCGAGAAAACGTTGCACCAGGCGATGAAGGAATGTGCGCCCGTTCATCTGAAAAGCGGCGAGATCTTGATCGCGAATAACCAGGCGGTTTTGCATGCCCGTTCGAATTTTACGGATCCCGACCGGCTCCTTCTCCGCGCGCGGATGGCGGTCGTTAAAGGAAAAAGCGAAGCGCCATCAGGACGCCCGCCGCGCCGATCAGTGCGCGAATCAGCCGCACGTCCAGCCGTTTCGCGTATCGGGCTCCGACAAACCCTCCGACTAAAGCGCCTAGCGCCATAAAAATTCCGACCGACCAGTTCACGTAACCCGCTTGGATGAAGATCACCACCGCGACCGCGTTGATTAGGGTACTGAGCACCGCTTTGGTCGCGTTTAGCCGGTGGATGTCGCGCATTCCGGCGAGGTTCATGAGCGCAAGCATGAGAATGCCGATTCCGGCTCCGAAATATCCGCCGTAAATCGCGATCAGAAACTGAAGAAAAATAATCAGCCCTTGCGAACGGGGGGCTGGCGCCGCGTCGGCCCCCGAATCCTTTCTCGGCTCGCGATCCCAAGCGCGGTTCAAGTAAGGCGCTGCGAGAAAAATGAGTGAGGCCCCCAAGATCAGCCACGGCGCGATGGAAACGAACACGAGTGCGCTCGCGTGCGTCAGTAAAAAGGCGCCCACGGCGGAGCCGATCAGACTGACGGGTACGAGAAAGTTCAGCCATTTTTTCAGGGAGCCGAGCTCCGCACGGTAACCGACTACGCTGGAAAGCGATCCGGCGAAAAGCGCGAAGGCGCAGGTGGCGTTGGCGCTAATCGGAGCGATTATGCCGAGGAGGATCGGGAAGGCGAGGAGCATTCCGCCGCCGGCCACGGCGTTGAGCGCGCCACCGGCGAGCGCTACGAGAAAGAGCAGGCCCCGCAGGGGCGCCGCGGGAGGTAAATCGAAAGGGAAGGACATGGTGGCTACATTGCCATGAGGTAGATGGTCTTCGTTTTCGTTTCGTAGAAACCGAATTGGGCCGTGGACCCGTCGAGCTTGAAGATGCCGCCGCAATAGTCCGCGAAAACGGAGACCGAAAAAAGAAAAGTCGCGAAAGTGAGGAATCGGGCGCCTCGGCGCGAAAGGAATGGCATCCACCCTCAGTATAGCCGATCGGAGCGCCGTCGTAATCGCGCGAACCGCGAGGAAATAAGGAGTGTTGAATTTTTGACATCGTTTATCCTCGAAAATTCGCCGCGCGATCCGGTATCCTAGAGGGGTGAGGGTGAGGCTTCGCTCAATGTCGTTTAAGTCGGGATATCCATCGCTGCTCCTCGCCCTTCTCGTGAGCGGATGCGCTTCGCTACATCAAGACGACAATCGCCGAATCGCCGAGTCCGATCTCGATAAACTCGAGGCGCCGGCGTTCGATCTCTCGATCAATCTTCGCGAGTGCTATTCCCCCGACCTCGGGCTGTCCGTGAAGAAGAATTTGCGGGTGAACGGCCATCTCCTCACTCCGACCGAGGCGAAGAACGTCCAATGGATCGAACACTGCGTGCTTCCTTACCTACCGGGCAACTTGGCCGAACGCGCCGACGTCGCGGCCAAGACGACCTGGTGGTCGCTCCGCGAAGGGATTCTCGACCGTGCCGGAAGCAACGCGTTTCGGTACGCGAACTGTCATGAGAACGGAAAAGATCACCTTCGTTCGGACGAACCGCTCCACAACTGCCCGACGAACCTCTGGCAGGTCGGTCTCGCCGCCGGTCAAGTCATGAACTATCCGATGGAAAAGATCTCCGAAAAGATCGCCCGATTGGAACCGAAAATCGATCCGCATCTGGACGAAGACGTCCTTCTCCGGTGGACGGCGACGCTCGGCGGTTTCACCGAGGGAACGCCCGAATATCGCGGGATCGTGAAATCCGCCGATCGCGTCCGGCGCGCCTGGCTCATTCGGAACCCGCTGGTCGGTTTCCAGCTCGTTTCCGAGGAGGAAGTGCAGGCGGAATGCCTGACCGACCACCATCGCTGGTGCACGGCCGGGGACTATCCGAGCGCCGTTCGCTTTAGCCACTCCCGGCGCGGAGTCTTGCGCGCGATCTCCGATCTCAAGCGGATATATCTCCACCACCTTGCGGAGTAGCTTTCCGCGCTAATACGGACGGGTCATATCGAGGCGGATCGTCCGGTCCGGCTCTTTTCCGTTTTTCGACGGAGGGTGAAGCGGAATGACTTTCATCGGGATGTTTACGTTCGGGCTCGACATGTACGGTGGAGCTCGAACGGCCGGCGCGACCTGGGCCGGGCTGCGTGCCGGAGCGATGGGAGTCGCAACGCCGACCGGCACCCGGGTCGGAGCGGCCGCCACGGGGGCGGGACGAGCGACCACGGGCGGTCGAACGAGCGGATGCCCGCGCGAGGCGCTCCGGCGCGGTGGCGCTTTCGTCGGGCGCTTTCCGCGTCGGATCGGCGGATTCGCGCCCCGCAACGGCGGTTTCGCTTTATGAAAAGGTTTCGCTCCGCGGGCCGGAGCATTCGTTTTCCGAGAGGGGGCCTTGCCCTTCCGGGCCGGAGTTTGAGAGCGGCCGCTCGCCGGCGAACGCGCGGCCGCGCGATGGGGCGGTCGGGTGACTTTGATATCGGTGCGCGGTTTCTCGGCGTATCGCCGGAGAAACGGAAGGGGGGCCTTCCCGCTCGGTCGCGGCGCGGGGACGTCGATCGCGCGTGCGGGGGCCGCGAAACAGACGGCGCTTCCGGCGAGAAATAGAATCGGAAGGTGCTTGCGTAGGAATCTCAGAAAAGACATCCGGCGACCCCGTTGGACAAGAGAAATTCGGAAATCTTCGCGCAACGCGGGATCCGGCCTCGGTTCCCGCAGCCGATTTTAAGGTCGAGCGTCGCTCCGTGGGGATCGTACGCGACGACCCCTTTCGAAGTGAGCGCGAAGAGGGCGGCCCGGGCATAGGGATTCCCGCTCCGATGCCAGCAGCGGTTCGTCGCGAGCTCGTAAACCGGCAGCGCGTCCGGCAGCGATTCGGCAAGGGAAAGTCCGGAATTCTTCACGGAGTCGATCGCCGTGCCCGCCGGAAGCTGGGCGAGGAGATCGTCGACGTTCATGCCGCGCGAGGCGGGGTGAGGGAGCGTACAGTCGAGGGAGATGACCGGCGCTCCGAAACTTCGTTTGAGCGAGGCCAAGAACGCGATGAGCCGATTTCCGCGGCCGAACATTCGCGAGTAGCTGACGACGAACTTGCCCTGCACGAGGAAGAGTTGCGCTTCCGATCCCGAATTCAGCGCGCAATCGCCGCCGATGCAGGTGAGGCGGCAGGAACCGGCGGCGGCGCTCGATTCGTCCCGTTCCTTTCCGGAGCGGTCCGTGAAGAGAAGTTCGTAACCCGCGACCGGGCTCCCGCGATGGATGGCGTGGAGTCGACGTTGGAGGGGAAGCGGCGGAAAGGAAATCTCGGTCTTCGGCGGAAGGAGCGCGACGGCGGCGCCGGCAAGCGCGCGGTTCGGATCGTCGGGCCGATCGGCGTCGCGCGACGACGACGCGCAGCCCGCGGTGAGTTGCACCAGGAGTACAACGGCGAAGGTCCTCGAAAGGGATGGGGGGCGGAACGCGCAGATCATCGTTTATGGATCGGCCTCTTCGGGCCCGATCTTCGGTATCTCTATAATTGAGTATTACCCGCGTGGGTCGCCAGCGACCCGGTGGCGGGAATTCCGGGGCTTCTCAATCTTTAGGATTTCTCGGCCGACAGGTGAGGGATGGCCCATAAAGTAGAGTCGACGATACGGTGGAATACCGTTCTCCTGGTTTTCGGAATCGCCCTCCTCGGCGGCGCGCGGTGGTGGTGGGTCCAACCCACCGAATGGGAGACGAACGCCCGCCGCGACCCGGCCGCGGCCGAGTCCCTACCGCCTTCGCTCGCCACGATTCGCATGGAACTCGACCGGGTTCAGGATCAGGCCGTGAGTCGCGTGATCACGGCGGCTGCCCGCATCGCTCTCCCGCTGCTGATCGCCCGCCTCGACCTCGAAGCCGACGTGAAGAAGCGCCTGAACGATCGGCTTGCGAAATCCGACTTCGGGGACCGGATCGTCCCGTTTCTCATGAACTCCGTCGAACTCTACGAACCGATGGGCGCGCGCGTACCGAAGACATTTCGCGAAGTCATGCTTCCGAAGTTTTCCCCCATCGACCTGAAGCGGACGCCGTGGCTCGAGCACGCGCTCTTTCACGTCGTGGACCCCGTTGTGAAAACGGATCCCGTGAAAGCGAAGTCATCCGGCCTGAGCGCGAAAAAGGCCCTCGTCACGACGATTCTTCGACTCTATGATGCCCTCTACCTCCAGACCGGAATGACCGTCGGCGAGAAGACGAGGCCGCTCACGGCGACCCAGCGCGCCGCGATCGAGACGACGTTCGTAAGCATCCTGAAAACTCTCCAGACCGCCGAAAAGGACAATCCCGAAATTAACGACGGGATCAACGGCATCCTCAAGGACAAGGACAAGCTCGAGACGATCACGGGTTCGGTCAGCCGCTTCGTCTATGAATTTCTCGAGCGGCACTACCAGGTCTATATCCAACCGATCCGCCGCGAGCAGGCATTGCGCGCCTGGGCCGAGGGACGTCTCCAGGCCTTCTTCGATTCCAAGGACGATAAGCTCTTCAACCACCTCGATTGGGAAGCCAAGAACAAGAAGTACGCAGTCCAGTTTATCGTCGACGGGCTTCAGGGAAATCTCCTCGAGGCGCTGACCGGAAACAACCCGACTTTCCTCGCGAAAATCGCGGAAGAGCATCGGAATCGCGCGCGGTTCAAGCCGGTGGGAGAAAACACGGCCGCGCTACCCGTCACCCAGAATACCTATCTCGAATGGGTGGCGGGGGACCAGCGCCGGCTCGCCGACCCGCTTTACCTGCCGTTCTTCAAATGGCTCTATCGGGATTCGCGGAATTCGCTCACCCGGGACGGGATCTCGACGACGCCGACGATCAGCGTCCGGAATCTTCCGATCGTCATGTCCGGCTACGACGTCGTCGGAGAAAAGGGCGGCACGGGGGTGCCGAACTTTCATTACGTCGATCGCAAGGGCGTGGACCGTCCCGACCGCGTGGCGCGCGCCTACTATTTCTTCGGGAACGACGCGATCCTTTTGCCAGAAATCACGCGCAACGCCGGGATGAAGACGATGTTCCAACGCGTCGACGCGCTCGGACTCGACTCGATTTCTTGCCATACTCCGTACGATACCGGTGCGACCGTCGCTTTCGATCCGTTTCTGAACCTCTCGATCGGCGAGAAAGTGCGGGATTTCGGCGAGCTGAATTGCCTCAGCGAACTTTCGAATCGCGCCCAAGCGGAGGCCGATCTCCAGAAGGTGCGCGCCCACCTCCTCAAGCTCTTTCACGATTACTCGAAGGTCACGGGCACGAGCTGGCTGAGCATCGCGAGCCGCAAGCTCGTTGAGATGCACCTCCGGGATTCCCTCAAACAGTATATCCTCCTTTCTCAGAAGGGTCTTCCCTCGTTCCTGCAGATCTACTCTCCGTGGCCGGACCACTTCGCCCACTTCCAGGGCCCCTTCAGCGACGCCATCATTTCGCCGTCGGGTGAGCTGAACCGGCTCGACCACTGGCTCTCGTTCGTCCAGCATCTCTACCAGACCGCCGCGCTCGACTCGCGTACGCAGTTCGGAATGGCCGGAGATCATGGCCTCACTCCGGTCTACACCGCGCTCAATCCCGAGAAGGAAGTCTTCGCTCGCTACGAAAAAGAAACGGGCACCGCGCTGAAAATCCTGAAAATCTCCTCCGACGAAGGGGAGGGACCGAAAGTGAACAATCCGGATCACCCGAGTTCGGTCAAGGGATACGATCTCGTGATCGCCTCCACGGCCGGCGGAAACTACATGGTCGACGCGTTTGTCGGTCAGGACGATAAGAACTGGTCGCGCCAGCCGGTTTTCTCGGAGCTCCGGAAGTTGCGCACGCTCGGCGGGAAGACGATCGATCTGATCCAGGTGATCACCTCGCACCTACCGACCAGCCTTGATTACCTCGTCGTTCGCGATTCGGAATGCGGAAGGGGGGCCTGCGACTTCAGCCTCGCGGCGATGCGGGACGGGAAATTCATCCGCGAGCGGATTTACCGGAAAGGGGACCGGATCTTCTATCATCCGACGGCGGACCTCCTCGAGGTCGGCGCGATCACTCCGTACCGGAAAGTCGAGGCGGACGAGCTTCGTCAGCACGCGGAACTCCATGCGAAGTGTGTCGAGCGCGCGGAGTTTAAGGCTCCCGACTCTTGGTGTATGGCCGACGAATGGCGCCGACTCGCCCAGACCACGCCGAGACCGGATTCGGTCGTTCAGGTCGCCCACCTCTACGATTCCGACAAGGCCGGGACGATCAATCTCTTCCCGCGCCAGGGCGTCGGGTACAATACGATCGTGCCGGGCCGACACGCTGGCGAGCATTTCCACGAGAAGGACGCGTTCGTCGGGTTCTGGGGCTCGGGTACGCAGCGATCCCATCGAATCGAATCAGCCGTGAACGGGTCGGTCGCGCCGACCCTCATGGAATGGATCAGTCCCGCCGCGCTTTCCGCGGGCGATTTCGGATTCCCGGTCGTCGGCGACGGCCCGTGAGCCTACGCGAACTCGGCTAGAACCGGTCGGGCGGAGCCTACTTACGGTTAGAAGCCGACGTTCAGAATCGGCGCCACCGAGAAGAGTCCCTGACGGTGAAAATTGATCAGTCCGATTTGGAGGCCGTGGAGGGTGTCAGCGTCGTTGATGAGACCGATTTGAAACCCGACGACGTCATGGGCCTTATTGTAGAGTCCCGCCTGGA
>JAYVXM010000033.1:0-2704 GCA_043785205.1 Bdellovibrionales bacterium | reverse complement strand
GAAAATGCCGAAGCAGCGGCGCCCGGATCCCGTCGATGAACGCGCGCGAGGGAAGTCGAATCTCGTTTTCGTAGATTTCGCGCCGAGCCTCGAACCATCGGCGGTCGTTATTTCGATTCAGGGCGCGGAGAAAACGCATCGATTCTTTCGAAAATGGCATGGGCCACCCTCGCATGAATTTCCCCATAGTACGGCGCATAATCGCGCATTTCTCCCTTAGATTTCGCGCCTTCCGAGCCGATAGGTCGGTGATGGGTTTACGTCTTCTTTGTATCCTCGTAGGAATCACGGGCTTTTTCTCGGCGGCGCGCGCGGACATCCTGACCTTGCGTCAAGATCTCGTCGCCCCCGGCTCGACCGATCGGACCGAAGTGACCACCTTTCTCGCGGAAAGCGACGAGGACCGACGCGAGATCGTCGGACGACTGAAGCAGGGTCTGGCGGACGACCTCGCGAAAAATCCCGACCTCCTCACCGGTTTCGAGGAAGTCGTCGATCGCTTCGCCGGTCGGAACCCGAGCGCGGCCGTCAAGGGCACGCGCGAGGTGATCGAGGAAGTGGCGGCCGGACGGACGATCAATCGCCGCGTTCTTCCGGAGACCGTACGCAAGGCTCTCCGGATCCGCTACCCGGAATGGTTCGTGCGCCACTCGCCGATGATTTTCAGCGTTTCCCGCGGCGTGATCAACGGGTCGATCGCCACCTGGAGCCTCATGGTCACCCAACACCTTCCCTTTCCGATCGCCGTCGCGGCCGGCGTCCTGACCGGCGCGATCTCCGGCCGCCTCCAGTACATCAACGAGCAGATGCAGTCGTACCTGACGAAGTCGATCCTCGAAAAATATATCAAGCAAAAGACGCTCGCGAAGGGCGTGAAATTCGTCGAGTCGACCTTCCGATGGTACATCCTCGAAGTCGGCTTCGTGACCACGATTCAGCTCGCGCTCACCGCGATGGGACACCCGCCCGCGGGCGCGATCCTGCACGACGTCGGTAAGACGCTCGTCACCGCGCTCGCCGCCGTCGGCGGTCAGGGACTCTGGGACATCGCCGTTAGCCGCGCGACGAAGCGCGACCTCGGTCTCGCGAAAACCGCGGCGGAGCGGCTCGTGATCCGATTCCGTTCCGACTTCATCACGCTCGGACTCTCCGCCCTCGCCGTGACGGGAATGATCGGGAAGATCTCCGGGCTCGCGTTCGGAAATACCGTCTTCTGGGGAATGGGCGTCACCGGCGGCGCGTACCTCGTGAAGGTTCTCCACCGCGAATGGAAGTGTCGCCAGCTTCTCGGACGACCGCCTCCCCCGGAACCGGCAGACCCGCTCACCGCGCCTCCCGCCGTCGGCGAAGACGAATCGGTCGTTTATGCCTTTCCGGAAAGCACCACGCGAACCGTCCGACGAACGCCGTCGTCGACGAGAGGAATTCCGTCGGACGAGTCGAGTTTACGGTCCGCCAGGAAAATTTCTGCCACGCCGCACCCGGTTCTTCCCGAATTTTCGACTTTGATCGCGTAGACGGTCGACCCATGCCGATACTCGGCGCTGAATCCGGGCCAGGCCGAAGGAATGCGGGGATCGATCTCGAGTCGCGACCCGCGCTTCCGGATTCCGAGCAGGTACTCGACGCCCGAGCGGTACATCCACCCGGAAGAGCCCGTGTACCACGTCCATCCTCCGCGTCCGACGTGCGGCGCGACTCCGTAGACATCCGCGGCCATCACGTAGGGTTCGACCTTATAGGTCTGCACTCCGGTTCGGCTGGCGGCGCGATTGATCGGGTTCATCATCGAAAAGAGGGCCGCTGCCCGATCGCCGTCGCCGAGCTCAGCGAACGCGCATACGCACCAGACGGCGGCGTGCGTATATTGGCCGCCATTTTCCCGTACGCCGGGGAGATAGCCCTTGATGTACCCCGGATCGCGCGGCGAAACGTCGAAGGGCGGAGAAAAAAGGAGGATTAATCCTTCGGCTTTTTTCACCAGATTCGCCTCGACGGCCTCCATCGACTGGCGCGCCCGTTCGGGTTCGCCCGCCCCGGAGAGGACCGCCCAGGTCTGCGCGATCGAGTCGATCCGGCATTCGGTGTTCACGCGGGAACCGAGCGGGGTTCCGTCGTCGAAGAACGCGCGCCGGTACCACTCCCCGTCCCATCCTTCGGTTTCGATGGCCGCCTTTAGTCCGACCGCGTGCTCGCGCCAGATCCGCGCACGATCGGTTTCTCCGCGCTTTTCGGCCAGATCCGCCATTTCGGGAATGATTGCGAGGAGAAACCATCCGACCCAGACGCTCTCCCCTTTCCCTTCATGCCCGACTCGGTTCATGCCGTCGTTCCAGTCGCCGCTCCCCATGATCGGAAGCCCGTGAACTCCGACGACCAGACTTCGATCGATCGTGCGCGCGGCATGTTCGTAAAGCGAGGCGGCGAGATTCGGCGGCGCCGTCCGCGGCTCGAAATAAGCGTCTTCCTGATCCGCTCGGAGTTCCGCGCCCTCGATGAAGTTCACGTGTTCGTCGAGAACGGACGAATCTTCAGTAACGCGGAGGTAGTGGAGGAGCACGAATGGGAGCCAGAGAAGGTCATCGGAAAAATGGGTGCGCACTCCCCGCCCGGTCGGCGGATGCCACCAGTGCTGGACATCCCCTTCGACGAATTGGCGCGCGGCGACCTTGAGGAGATGCGCGCGTGCGAGCGCGGGCTCGGC
>JAYVXM010000032.1:0-8909 GCA_043785205.1 Bdellovibrionales bacterium | reverse complement strand
CAACATGACACTTGGACGGAAGACGAAACCGTCGAGGCATTCGTCGAGCGCGGTTCGAGTCTGCCCATTTGGGAACTGAAATCCCTCGGCCGCGGACTCGGGCTCGAAGAGAGCCATTACGAAACGCCGATCGCGAGCCTGAGCGGCGGCTACCGCATGCGGGCGAAGCTCCTTCGACTGATCGGGACCGAACCGAACCTCATGCTGCTCGACGAGCCGACGAACTACCTCGACCTCGAGACGCTCCTTGTCCTCGAAAAATTCCTGCAGGGCTATTCGGGCGCGTTCCTCCTCATTTCCCACGACCGGGAATTTCTCCGACGGACGACGGACCATATCCTCGAAGTCGAGGCCGGCGACGTAGTGAAATACAATGGTAACATCGACGACTACTTCGAGCAGAAAGAGATGCTTCGAACCCAGCTCGCCGCCCGCGCGATGTCCCTCGAAGAAAAACGAAAACAAGTTCTCGATTTCGTCGCCCGATTCGGCGCGAAAGCCTCGAAAGCCTCCCAGGCCCAGTCCCGACTGAAGTCGCTCAACCGGATGAAATCGATCGAAATGAAACCGATTCCGATCACCGCGAAGATTCGTATCCCGGCACCGGCCCGCGCCGGAAAGCTCGTCCTTTCGATGGATGGGGTAGTCCTCGGTTACGGCGAAAAGACGATCCTGAGCGGAGTCGATATGCGCCTCGGCGCGGGCGATCATCTCGCGGTCGTCGGACTGAACGGAGCCGGAAAGAGTACGCTCCTCAAAGCGATCGCCGGCCGGCTAATTCCGAAGCAGGGAAAGATCGAAACCGGGTTCGAAGCGACGCTTTCGTTCTTCAATCAATTCGTAGCCGAGGAACTCGTCGCGGACGACACCGTCTTCAAGGCGCTCGAACGCAAGGCCCATCGCGATGTCAGGCCCCAAGTAATTCTCGATCTCGCCGGGTCTCTCCTCTTTTCCGGCGACGATGTGAAAAAACCGGTCCGCGTCCTCTCTGGCGGAGAGCGGTCGCGCGTCGCGCTCGGGCAGGTCCTTCTCCAAAAATCATCTTGCCTCGTCCTCGACGAACCGACGAACCATCTCGATTTCCAAACGGTGGAGGCCCTGACCCAGTCCCTCGCCGGTTTTCCCGGCGCTCTGGTCATCGTCAGCCACGACCGGAGTTTCGTCCGTCGGGTCGGTACGAAAATCCTCGAGATCTCTGGCGGCCGAGCGAATCTCTATCCCGGATCCTACGATGAGTACGTTTGGAGTATCGAACGGGGCGCTTTTTTCACGCTTCAGAAAGACAGCGGTAAGCCGCCGGCTCGTCCGACAAGCGTCGCCCCCCCGCCGAACGGCGCTACGACCGCGGAATCCCGCTCGGGCGGCGCCACGCACCGCGAAGCCCGAAAAAATCTCGATAAGCGCCAGCGCCAGCTCGAGTCGCTGATCAAGACGCTCGATCGGCGGATGCTCGACGGCATCGCGAAACTCGAAGTCTTGAATGGACGGCTCCACTCCGCCACGGGCGAGGCGGTTCCGGACTCTCGACCTACGATCGAAGAGATGGGAAAGGTCCAGTCCGTACTCTCCCAGACCGAAAACGAATGGATCGCCGCGGTCGAAGAGAAAGAGTACGTCACTCGCGAACTCGAACGTCTACGAGAAGGAAAAGATGGCTGAGCCGGATCCGAAATTTTACGCCGAAGGAATCCGTTTTGAATGCCAGGGCTCCGGAAAATGTTGTACTTCTCGCGGCGCTTACGGTTACGTGTACTTAACGGCCGAAGACCGGAAACGTTTCTCGAAATTCTTCGGCCTCACGACTTCCCGCTTTGAACGGAAGCATTGCGAGACCACGGAAGGTCATCTTCATTTGAAAAACCCCGAGGCCGATTGCATCTTTCTGCGGGGAAAGCGGTGCTCCGTCTACGAAGCCCGGCCCGCCCAGTGCCGAACCTGGCCCTTCTGGCCGGAGAACCTGAACGCAAAATCCTGGTCACGCGAAGTGAAGAGTTTTTGTCCCGGAGTCGGCAAGGGGAAGATCCATTCGAAAGACGAGATCGAGGTTCAACTCGGACTCAAGAACCGATGAATAAACCGACTCCCGGCCGCAAAGCCGAATTGGCCTACCTACGGGGCCCTTTGACCGAAAAAGGTCACTCCGTCTAGCGCTTCGCCAGGGGTCGAGTCCGACCCGGCCCCCATTTCCTCGAGATTTCGCGCCCTTACCCGAAGGGTGTGTCACGGCATCTTTCTCGTATGAGAAAGGAATATGGGAAACGCAAAATACTACCGAGCTTTTTCAGTCGCTCTCCTCGGCCTCCTGATCATCGGCGCGGGTTTCGCCATCGACGCCAACGCGGCCACGAGCTGCACTTCCGAAATTCAAATGGCGAAGGACGGGGCCTATCAAGGATGCCTCGTGAAAATGGGTAACCGCGAATTCACCGTCGGTCCCGCTCAATCCTCCGCTGAAGGATGCACCCAGGTTTGCGGCATCCTGGCCGAAATGGGCGGTCGCGGGAATCACGTCGAAAATTCGGCGAAAGTTTCGAACACTTTTCGGGAATAAGTAACGATGACTTCGTCTCGAGTCGTATCTCTCTTCCTCTTCACCTTGCTCGTCGCCCTCTCCTTTGGCTCCGCCCTCGCGGACGAATGCGCATCGGCGCCGATGCGCGGCGATAACGGCAAATATAATGGCTGCGAAGTCGTCCACGGAGCGGAGGTCCTCTTCCACCACGCCGAGGACGTTCCGGAAACCGCCTGCCTGAAGGTCTGCGACGATCTCAGCGAAATAGACGCGATAGCCGCCGAGAGCCATAAACTCGACGAAGAAGCCGGCTTCGGTAGCGTCAATCCGAACTCGTCCTAAAATTCCGCTCTCAAAGAGACGGAAGGGCGTTCACCTTTTCCCGCTTTTTATTTTCGCTTCCGTTCGACGAGGAGGGTCAGCTGCTCCCCTTGTTTCATCGCCCCGGGAAGGGCGATGTCCTTCCGGGTGCGGCTCCCGGGGATCACTTTCATCACGAGCGTTTCGAACGGACAGTCGTCCGCGACGAAGATCTCCGCGTACTGCGCGGCGACCTCGGGGACATCCGCTTCGAAAAAGGCGGAGACACGGATCTCGGGCGAAATGGTCGCCATCAGGTGATCGAAGGTCCGGTCTTGCACGGAAAGCTTGAGGTCGGACGAAGTCGATTCGCCGCGTTTCGAACGAAGCGTGATGTGAGCCATGGATATCCCCTTTTAAACTGAAGGGGGCGTATCATTTCGCCCGTTTTCCCAAAAGGCAGAAATTTCCGATAAAATTCCGTTCGAAACGAGCTCGCGAGGGCTCTCCGTGAACCAGTCCTTCGGCATCGATTTCACGTAGTTCGGCTCCATGAATCGGCGGTCCATCAGGATGATTACCCCTCGGTCGGTTTCCGAGCGAATGACCCGACCGGCGGCCTGAACGGCCTTCGCCATGGCCGGGTAGGAATAGGCGTACTCGAACCCCTCGCCGTAGCTCGCATCGTAGTACTTTCGCATCGTCTCCCGTTCGATGTCGAACTGGGGAAGCGGCGGTCCGATCACGAACGCGCCGATCACCATTTCCCCCGGATAGTCGACCCCTTCGGAAAAGACTCCGCCCTGAACGGCGAAGAGGAGCGTCGGATCCCAGGCGAGTCGAAGGTCGCTCAAGACGTCCTCGACGTCGTCCGCCCGCATCTCGCGCTCCTGGAGGACCATCCGGAATCCTTCCGGTGGACGCACGAGCGCCGCCACCCGCCGCATGAAATCGAAGCTCGGAAAGAACGCGAGGTAGTTCCCTTTCCGAAGGGCCGCCACGCGGGCGATCGTCTCCGCGATCTTCGCGTAGTTTCGCTCGCGATCAGAAAATTTCGTCGAAACTTGGGGGATCACGAGGAGCTTCCGATTTTCGGAAAGGAACGGCGAACCGAACTCCATCACATCGAGCTTCGGCGACCGGAGGCCGGAGAGCCGGGAATAAAAGTCGAAGGGCTTCAGTGTGGCCGAAAACGCGACGACGCTCTCGAAGTCCGCGTACTTCGGCTCGATCATCCGCGAGGCGTCGCAGCAGGTGATCTTGACCGCGCCGCCCGCCGGCTCGGCCTGGTAGGTGATGAAAAATTCAGGATGGGGCTCGAGGGAAAGCGTCTCGAGCATCTCGGTGAAGGACGCCCAGTAAAACGAAAGCCGGAGCACGACGTCCTTCGGCTGGATCTCGACGTCGGACTCGAGATAGGCGTTCAAATAAGTCCGAAGCTTTCCGTCGAGCTCGATGAACGGTTCGAGCGGCGGCGCGATCCGTGCGGGGACCTTGCCGTCCGCGGGCCGAAGCTGGACGAGGACGTCGATGCATTCGTTCAGGAGCGCCCCCCCGTCGCGGGCGAAACGCATCGGGAGTTCGCGAAATTCCTCGCGCATCCGCTCCAGGGCCTGACTCGAAAGGGCCGGCGAAAAATAGTCCATCGTGCGCGCGGGGAGATTATGGGCTTCGTCGACGACGAGGTTCGGCTTCCCCTCCTCGGCGAAGCTGATCTCGGGGCGTTTCGAGAGTGCGGAATAACCCGAGAAGACGTGGTTGTAGTCGCCGATCACGACGTCGGCGTGCGAGAGCGCGTCGATCTGGAGCTGGAAGGGACAGACCTCGTGCTCCTCCGCCATTTTTCGGAAGGTCTTCGCCGAGAGCTTCCGCTTTTTTCCGAGCTGCTCGAGGAGTCCGTGGTCAGCGACCTTGGTGTAATAGTCCTTCGCGTACTCGCAGTACTTCGGGTTGCAAAGGGGTTCCGCCTTCATGCAGATCTTCGATTTCGCCGTCAGCGTGAGCGACTTCACCGCCGCACCGGCATCCTGAAAGCGGGTTGCCGCTTCTTCGGCAATCGCGTGCTGGGAATTCTTCGGCGTGACGTAAATCACGTATTGGCCGCGGGAGAGGGCCTCGCGCAAGCTCGGATAAAGGACACCGACGGTCTTCCCGAGGCCGGTCGGGGCCTGGACGAGAAGGTGCCGCTTCGCCGAGACGCCGGCGGCGATCGCGTCGACGAGCTCGCGCTGACCGGTCCGCGGCCGGTCGAACGGGAAGGCGAAATCGGTCGCGATCCGTTTCCGCCGGGCGATCCGTTTTTCGATCCGCGCAGCCTCTTCGGCGAGCTCCGCGAGCCGAAGGTCGAGCCACGTTTCGTACGCCGCGACGTCGAGCGGGAACGGAAGATCGAGGGTCTCGCGATTCCGCGAGGAGACGACGTGGAGGGTGAGCTCGGGAACGACGCCCGTATCCCGATAGTAAAAATAACCGTACGTGAGAAGCTGACGGACGTAGGGATGGTCCGTACCGACGTCTTCGATCGCGCGCCGAAGCTCGTAGAGATTGAACGTCGACTTGATTTCCTCGATGCGTGGCCGTTCGTGCCGGAAGATCCCGTCGAGCCGCCCTTCGACTTCGATGAAGTATCCGTCGCGCTCGAAACGGCGCGAAGTCTTCACTTCGGCCTCGTAGAGCGGGTCGGCCTTTTCGTGCCGGGACTGGGTCTGCTGATGGATCTCGATCCCCTCGAGCGAGGCGCGCCCGTAACCCGAGTGCGAATCGATGCTTCCACGCCGCGGGCACGGGACCGAAAAATCCCGAATCGAAAGTTTCAGCGTGAGCGCTTCGTTCGCGGACCCAGTCACGACGCTCCCGGCTCGGGCGGGCGGCCGAAAAGATCGAGGGTCTTCACGGGAAGCCGCGCGAACCGCTCCGCGACGAGTTCGTCGGCGGAATGCGCTTCGATTCCTTGCGCGCGCAGGTGGCGCACGAGCGCGCCGTCCCGGTGCTGGACGAAGATGCGCGACGCTCCCGACTCGCGAATCGTGCGATTCAAATCGTTCCAGTCGGCATGGTCGGACATCACGAAGCCATGATCGTACTTTCCGCGACCCCAGCCGCCGGTCTGCATCCAACCCGACGCGAACGCGGTCCGGTAGTCGCCGAGCCGATCAGCCCAGGCTTCCATCAGGACCGAAGGCGGCGCGAGGATGAGTTCCCCGCGAAGCGTGGAGTTCGCCGCCGTCGCTTCCGCGATCGCGTCCTCCAGGAGTCGGGTCGGCGCGAGGACCCGCCCTTCGGCGCGATAACACCCGGTGAGCTCTTCCATCGCGGCGTGAATCAATACGGGACGTTCGGCGTACGGCGCAAGTTCGGCGAGAATCCGCTGGCCCTTTCCGAGACTATATCCGAAGACGATTCCGTTCCGGCCGGCGGCCGCGTTTTCGTCCCAGAATCGAGAGAGGTCCTCGCCGTGACGGGCGTCCTTGTCCCAGGTGTACTTCGGAGTGCCGAACGTCGCCTCGGTGATGAAGGTATCGCACCGGACGGATTCGAACGGATGGCAACTCGGGTCAGAATCGCGTTTGTAATCGCCCGAGGCGACCCAGACTTCGCCGCCGGATTCGACGCGAACCTGGGCCGAACCGAGGATGTGTCCGGCCGAATGAAAGCTCACCGTCACGTCGCCAAGCCGGATTCGCTCGCCGTAGGGGAGACCTTGAACCGAAATCTTTTTCCCGATACGCGCACGGAGGAGACCGACGCCGCAGTCGACGGTCAGGTAGTGTTTCGACCCCCGCCGAGCATGGTCGCTGTGGGCGTGGGTGACCACCGCCAGGTCAACGGCGCGGTGGGGATCGATGTAAAATCCTCCGGCTTCGCAGTAAAGACCCCGGTCGGTCCACGCGATGAGAGGCGAGGCGAGACTTCGCATGTCGGAAGAGTATCGCGGGAGAGACCGGCGAAGGAAAGCTCGGCCCCCGGGGAAAGTCCCCGCTCGACCAAGCCCCTGATATCGCGGGCACAGCGAACCTCCCGGGGTTGACATCATGCATTAAGTCGCGTTCCAATTCCGCGAGTCGATCGTGTCCGAAAATGGCGAGTCTTCCCGAACGAGGTCGGCTAGAGTTGAATCCGTGAAAGCGTTTTACCAAGCCATGCTCGCGCGCGACTACCGCTTCGACGGAAAATTCTTCATCGGCGTGAAGACGACCGGAATTTACTGCCGCCCGATTTGCCCGGCGAAGCCGAAACCGGAGAACGTCGAATTTTATCGGCGGGCCGCCGCGGCCGAACGAGCCGGTTACCGACCCTGTCTTCGGTGCCGCCCCGAATCGGCGCCGTTGTCGCCGACTTGGCTCGGGACCTCTGCGATCGTGAATCGTGCGCTTCGCTCGCTCGCGACGAACACCGTGTTCATCGGGAACGAGGACGCGTTCGCCCGGCCGTTCGGAGTGAGCGCCCGCCATCTCCGCCGCCTCTTCGAAGCCGAGGTCGGCCAGAGCCCGAAACAAATCGCCGACGCGAACCGCCTGGGATTCGCGCGAAAACTCGTGACCGAATCCGACCTCCCGATGACGTCCGTCGCGGAGACCGCCGGCTTCGCTTCCCTTCGCCGTTTCAACGACGCCTTCCGAAAACGCTTTTCGCGGTCGCCGACCGCGCTTCGTCGACGCCGGCCGAACCCCGGCCCGAACGACGGAATCGAACTTAGCCTCGCCTACCGTCCCCCTTACGACTGGCGGGCGATCCATCGCTTCCTCGCCCGTCATCCGGTCCCCGAGCTCGAATCGTTCGCGGACGGCGCCTACTCCCGCGTTTTCCGGATCGGCGACGCCGTCGGGACCTTCGCGGTCGTTCCGGACGCCGAAAAATCGCGCTTGCGCCTGAAAGTCGCGACTTCGGAACCGAAAGTCCTATTCGAGCTCGCCCGCCGCGTGCGGAAGATGTTCGATCTCGATTCGGATCCGCTCTGGATCGCCAATCATTTTCGCGAAATCCCGCTGCTCGCGCGGCTGGAAAAAACGCGGCCGGGAATCCGGCTTCCGCGCGGCTTCGATCCGTTTGAAACCGCCGTCGGGACGATTCTCGGTCAGCTTGTCTCCACCGACCAAGCGAAGATCCTCCTTGCGACCCTCGTGCGCGTCGCGGGCGAACCGATTCCCCATCCGACGACGGGACTCCCGGTCCGGCTCTTTCCCTCGCCCGCCCGGCTGGCCGCCGCGGATCTTGCCGCGCTCCCGACGACCGGCGCGCGGAAGGAAACCCTTCGCGAGCTCGCTCGCCGAGTAGCCGACGGACGAATCACCTTCTCGGAAGCTCAGGATCCGGACGCATTCAAGAACGCGCTTCGCGAAGTGAGAGGTATCGGTCCCTGGTCCGCCGAATGCATCAGCCTTCGCACGATCGGGGACACAGACGCCTTTCCGGGCACTGACCTGATCTTGAAACGCGCGACCGAGCTCCATCCGGACTTCGACCTCGCGGCCGTGAAGCCGGGGCGTTCCTACGCCGCGATCCATCTTTGGGAGGAATTCGCGGAAACCCTCTCGAACCGAAAGAAGAAGGAAACGAAATGAAAAAAGACTCGGCCCCGATCGATGCACTTTACCTAAAGGAAATCGCCACTCCCGTCGGGAACTTGCGAATCGTCGTCACGGACGCCGCGGTCGTCGCGATTCTCTGGGAAAAGGAACGGACCGGTCGGGTAAAGCTCGCCCGGGCGACGCCGCGGCCGAACCATCCCCTGCTCCGCGAGGCCGAGCGCCAGCTTCGGGAGTACTTCACCGGCCGCCGGACGGAGTTCGACCTTCCCCTCGCTCCGGAGGGGACGGCGTTTCAAAAGCGAGCCTGGAAAGCGCTTCGACGAATTCCCTTTGGGGAGACGCGGAGTTACGCCGATCAAGCCAAGCGGATCGGGTCCCCGAAAGCCTGCCGGGCGGTCGGCGCCGCGAACGGCCGGAACCCGATTTCGATCGTCGTTCCCTGCCATCGCGTGATCGGTTCGGACGGGAGTTTGACGGGGTTCGCGGGCGGCGAGAATGTGAAACGCACCCTCTTGGAGCTCGAAAAGCGAATTTCGACGTAATTCGGTTTCGGAACGGGGCGATTTTAT
>JAYVXM010000031.1:0-2708 GCA_043785205.1 Bdellovibrionales bacterium | reverse complement strand
CTCGCGCGGTCCATCGAAACCGGCATCGAGGGCTGGAGGCGGAGGAGGATTTCGCGGAAGACGTTCAGAAGCGACTCGGCTTCCTTCAGATCCGCGGGCGTGAAGTCGGTTTCCTTACCGCCGACGAGAGCCTGCTTCACGCGCATGAGCTCGCGCATGAGCTGATCGGAGAAGACGACGTCGTCGAGGAAATAGCGTTGGAGGAAGTCGCGCACTTCCTGGACGGTGAAACGGTCGCGGTTCTGGCCGCGAACGAGGTCGCCGAAGGCCCGGAGCGCCCCGATCGAGCAGTCGGCCATCCGGTTCACATCGTCCTTCGAGGCCTTGCCGTCGAAATAGAGGACGAGTTTCGCGTTGAAATCCTTCAGACAGCCGAGGCTTCCCTGGCTGAATTCTTTTTTCCTCGGGGGAGGCGGCCCTTCGAAGAGCGAGCAACCGGAGAGGGAAACGAAGACGGAGCCAGCGAGGGCGCCGAGCGCGAGGCGCTTAAAAAACATATGTCACCCCCCCCGCTACGCGATCATTCTCGCGATAGCGATGGATGAAGTCTGTTCCGTCGGCGGCGGAATCGGTCGTGAAGGAGCTGAGGACATCGGTCGCGAGAAAGAGTTTCCAATCGCGGTCCGGAGCGTAGGCGAAATTCCAGGAGACGATCGTGCCGGGATTCTGAAGGTCGAAAAGAAGGCGGAAATCGGCGGTCAGCTTTCGCCAGGTCGGAAGTTCGGCGGACAAGAGAAAGGCGCTCTTGTAGGGATAACGGGAATCGAATTCGCTCGAAGCTCCGTCCGCGAGGTAACCCTGGTCCGGACGATCCCTGCCGAAGACACGGAGGTAGCTGAGCGAAAAGGTTCCGGCGCGGCCGGTGCCGAAAGGATTTAGCGAAACGGTCGGGCTAAGGAGATAAAGATTGCCGACTTGCTGGCTCGTTCGGAGGGTCGGAAGATCGGCATGGTCGGTCGGGACGTCCGCGACCGCGGAAACGGTCGCGCTCGCGCGCGGCGCCCGGATTCCCGTATCGAGGCTCGCGACGTGATGGTAGGCGACTCGCGGGTATAGGGTGACGTGGGCGTCGGCGCCCGAGAGGTAGGCGTCGTAGCTCATGAGGAGCTGGTTCATCGGTTTGTGCGCGTAGCTGAGTGAGCCCCAGGGGCCGTAGCCCTCGCCGATGGCGAGTTGCCCGGCGAACGTGTCTTGGCGAACGATATTCGAGAGTGGCGGGACCTGGGCGTCGTAGCGCACCGGCACGCTTTTCCTAAGGACTTCGATTTCATACGGCGGATTCACGACCCACGGCGAGATCGAGCGAATTCGTCCGTCCGCGAAATCGAGCGGGGCCCCGCGATCGGGAATGAAGATCGGCGAATAGAACGCGGTGATCTTCACGGGTCCGGTCTTCACTTCCTGATAGAAGCCGAGGAGACCGACTTCCTGCGGGCGTAAGTAATCCCAGCGGAAGCGCGGCTGGAAAGCGCCGGCGCCCCATGTATCGTCGAGCGCGCTCCAGGCGACCAGCTTCCGACCGACGGCGGCGCTGTACGGGCCGGTCCATTTTTTCGACGTCGAAAGATACGCTTCCGGAAATTCGATGAATCGGTAGGTCGAATCGTTGAACCCGATTTCCGCCTGCATGAGCATCCGGGAGGTGACCGTCTCGCCTTCGGTCTTCGCGTCGACGCCCAGGTCGAGCGCGGAGTAGCTGTTCTGACGGCCGCTCGCGCCTTGCCCGAGATAATTCGTCGAACTCACCCCGACGTCGAGCTTCGCGTACGCATTCGCCATGAGCCCGAAGAAGGGCGCAAGAAGCGTGAAAACGGAAATGAGGCGAAACGGGCGAGCAGACGCCATGGCGGATCTTATAACGCGGAGCGTTACTATTTGGCAAGCGCGGCTGACCGATTTTTCCCTAAAGATATCCATACGTTAAAAACGTCCACGGGAACTCTGTGAATGTTGAGGCGGGGTCATACCGAGTAAGGAGCCGAAATGAAAGAAAACTCGAAAATGTTCGGTGTGTTGCAGCCTGAAATACCCCGACCGGAGGCGCGGATTTCACTCCCCTTTTGGTGTACTCACGGGATTTGCAGGAGTTTTTGCACAGACAACCTGAAAGGCAGAAGGAGATCTGAATAGGAATAAGAAACCGGCTTTATCTTGCTTAGTGATCTGGCGGGGACCGGCCTACTCGCACCGAGGGGGCCGCCTTCGCGGTCCCCTCAAGACCGCTTTTTCTTCAGGCTGATCGTGAGGAAGTACCGGCCGATCGGCTCCTTTCCTAACTTCGTCGGACAAGTCGCGACGATTTCGACGGTCGCATTCTCCCGCTCTCCGGTTTCCAGCGCGCGATCGACCAGGGCCCGAACTTTCGCGCCGTCGGTCGAGCGAAAATGGACGTCGCCTTCGGGCCGCTTGAGGAACTCCGCGCGAAAATCCTTGAAGACGAGGCTCACTTGATTTCCCGTATCCACGATCCGATTCATGGCGAGGAGCCCCCCCGAAACGTCGGCGCCCACCGCCTGAACGCCGAAGTACATCGACCCGAGGTGATTTTTCGTCCGGTAGTTCAGCGGAATGACGATCTCGACGACATCGTCGGTCATTTCCACCACGCGTGGCGAACAAAAGAACACGAGCGGAATTTTCAACATCCCGAACGCGCGCAATTTCCAGGTTTCTTTCAATATGCGGAGATCCATGGGGCCTCTTCGGGG
>JAYVXM010000030.1:0-2713 GCA_043785205.1 Bdellovibrionales bacterium | reverse complement strand
AACGACCCGGGCCTCGAGCGTGGAGCTCGCGGATCGGGGAAGCCAACGCAAGAATGCGTTCCGCTTTCCGGTATTCGCGAGCGCGTAGAGCTCCGCGACCAGCGACACCGTCCGTCGATCCGTGAAGAGACGTCCCTTTTCGAGCGTTTGGGTCAGTTTCTCGAGGAAGGCCGTCGCTCGCTTCGGATCCTTTTCGAGAAGTTCGCCGACCCGGAAGAGATCCGATCCTGAAGCGTCGGAGACCGCTTCAAGGTAGGCGATCGCTTCTTCGGGTCCGTCACTTTCGGCGAAAACTTTTTCGAGCGAGGGTAAGTCGCCACCGGCGGCGACGCGGAAGACCCAGTCCTCGCGGGCGCTCGTGAACTTCTCGACATCGAAGTTCAGTGTCGGCCGCTTCGTGAGCGACGAGCAAACCCAACGGGGAATGCGAGCCTCCGCCTCGGCACGGGGGACGCCGAGCAAGGACAAGAGCCCGCTGATGAGAACCAGAAGCGAAAACCGCATCAGTTTCTCATCGGTCAAATGGCCGTTATTTTAAAACGTCAATCCAATGACGTCGCGCCCTTCGCTCACTCCGATCTTCCAAAATTAATGGGGACCCTGCGCGCGCGCCAAAAGCGGAAAGACTTTCGCGACCTTTTTGAGGAGATACTCTCCGTAAGTACCTTGGAAGAGGTAGAGATTTTCTCGGTCCCACCGTTCGCCCGCCTCCGATCGCGGGAAATCGGGAATCGGAAGCGGCCGAACCGGCGCCGCGAAACCCGGATCGAAGAAAAAAGGATAGGAGTAACGATCGCGCCCGGAGCGATTCCGCACGCGATGGGGAGCGGAACGGTATTTTCCGCGGGAGAGGGCATCGAGCATGTCGCCAACGTTGCACACGAAGGTATTCGGCCGCGGCGGAACCGGGATCCAACCGGCGGGAGCCCTCACTTCGAGCCCTCCGCAGTCATCCTGCTTGAGGAGGGTAAGAAGCCCGTAGTCGGTGTGTTCTCCCACGCCCCAGGGAAAACGCGATTCGATAGCGCCGGAAGAGGGAGGGTAATGGAACACTCGAAACAAGGTGATTGGGTCGGCGGTGAAGGTTCGTCGAAAATAGTCGGTCGGGAGCCCGAGTCCTTCCGATATCGCGCCGACGAGGACATGCCCGAGTTCCGTGAGGGCGGCGAGATAAGCGATCACCGTCTCCCGCCACGCTTCCGACGGAAAAAGATTCGGTCCGTGCAGCGGAAGGCCCGACCGTACGCGGGGATCGTCCGAGTCCAGTTCGGATCCGAAGTAGAGCCCCTCCTTTAGGTCGGGTCGCCCGGAGGTCAGTTCGTCGCCGATCGAAAAGTAACCCCGCCAGGCTCGGCCGCCCTTCACCATTGCGATTTCCATTTTTTCCGCGAGCGGACGCCGGAAAAATTCCGCGCTCAGTTCCTCGAGCCGGTTCTGAAGCGTTTCCGGAACCGCGTGACCTTCGATGAGGAAAAAACCGTATTCGGCGCAGGCTAGACTGAGATCGCGCACGAAAGATTCGCGTTCCGCGGGAGCGCCCGAAAGACGCGAAAGGTCTAGAATGGGAATCGACGGCGGCATACCCGGGGAGTATCTCCCAGGCGTTCGGAAATGGGTATCTTTCGAACCGATCAGGCCGCTTCTTTCGCTTTTTCCACGAGCGGAACGCCGGTATCCGTGATGAGGGAAGCGTTATTGTCCGCCGGCGAAGCGATACGTGTGAGTTTCGCGATCGAAGACGCGGCGTCGTTGATCGTCAGCGGACGGGTTCCGCCGACCACTCCGCCGACCGGTCGGTTCTGCCCGTAATCGGTCTCGGTGGCCGAGCCGCGGGAAATATTTCCGATGACGGAGGGCGTGGCGATCGCGCCGGAGAAAACCTGCATCACGCAGGCTTCGCACGCGTGTTTCGTACCGCGCGCGCCGGGATCTTCGGCGCGGCCGAAGTCACTCGTGAGGAAAATTACGGTTTCGCTGAACTGGCTCTTCGCTTTCAGAACCGAGATGAGCTCGTTCACGCATGAGTAAAGGCACTGATACAAGAAAGAATTCATGATCAGGCTCGTATAACTCCCGCCCTCATGTTCGTCGGTGTTCCACACTCCGTCCGAATTGACCGGCGTCTGGGTGCCGAACGACACGACGTTTTGGTAATTTACGTTATATAGGCCGCCTTCGGCGAGCGCGATCGAAGAAGAGAGGTTTAGCGTCGTGAGGACCTCCGCGATCGCGAAGTTCTGGGCCATTTGGTTAGGATAGGTCGAGCTCGTGATAATGGAACCCACGTCGGAATTTTGGAAATAATGACCATTCATACCACTAATTGCCGTCTCTTCGATACCGGCGGTACCGGCCGTCGGGAGCGCGATTGGATTATCGGTAAGCCCCACGATTTTCAGGGCGGTGAGCGAACCGCAGTCGGAAATGAGTTTTTTGTATTTCGCGAGCGCGATCGGATACGCGTTGAGCGCGGCGGAGATTCCGTTCGCGAGGAAAAGTTCGGCCGAGTGGCGCATCGTGAAAAGATTTTCCGCGCCGGGAGCGTTCGAAGCCGCATAGGCTCCGAGGCTCGCCAATGCCTGTTGGATCAGCGCGTCCTTCGCTTGGCGGCGAGTGACGAAAGTCGAGTTAACGGCGTCATTTCGTTTATCGAACGGCCCGAGAATTTGGGTCATCGGATCGCTAAAATTCGTGACGAGGACCTGTCCGGACT
>JAYVXM010000029.1:0-25903 GCA_043785205.1 Bdellovibrionales bacterium | reverse complement strand
TCACGAAGTTCGAAACCGCGAGGAAGCGGTCGTGCTGAAGGGCCGGATCGGCCGTCGGAAAGTGCGGGACGACGTCTTTTTCCGCGATCCCCGCGAATTCGGCGGGCGTGAGTTCGTAGTCGGGGCGACCGTGCATCTTCGCGAGGGCAATCACGTAAAAGGGGCGAACGAGCTCGGTCGTCAAGGTCGCCTCCGTGCAGGCGAGACCGACCGGCCAGCCCATACGCGTCTGTTCCGCGCGCGGAAGGTTACTCACATACTGGCACCATTCGAAGATATTGATCTGGCCGATGCCGCAGGAAAAATTCGCTCCGTCGACGGTGATGCCGAGGTTCGAAAGAAGAGACTCCTGCTTGAGTGCGCCGAAAAGAATCTGGGGCGGCATGTCCGCCGCTTCGGCGGCCGAATAGATTTCGTCGAGTTTTTCGGGGAGCTGATCGGCCTGCTTCACCCACATCCACGCGTTTTCGAGGTAGTTCGCGCTCTGACTCCCGGGATGGGCGGCTTCCCGCCGCTGGACTTCCTTCGAACGGCAGTAAGAAAGATCCGCGCGGTGGTCCACCGTCCAATAGCGTTTTTCCGCATCGGTCGTGCCGGCCGGAAAGTCGCCGTACGGATCCGCAACCGTCGCGAGGTCGAGGCACGGTAGGAATTTCGGAACGAGATCTTCGATGCAGGCGACCGGCGGATCGGACCAGTCGGCGTGGGCGGGGGACGCGATCGTCGACAGCGCCAGGGATAAACCCAGGGGCGCCGTCCTTAGGAAGAGTTTCATCCGTGAATCTCCGGGACGGGGGACCAATTGATTTAAGGCTAGCACGCTCCGGAAATCCTGTCCTATTCTGGGACCACCGATGGAAATTTTCCGAAGCCTCGTCGTTCGTCTGATCCCGCTTTATTTCATCGTCGCGACGGGCTTCTTCGCCGGCCGGAAGCTGAAGATTGAGCGTGATTCCGTCGCCAAGCTCGTGATTTTCGTGATCGCCCCGATCGTCGTCTTCACGAACGTCAGCCAAATCGAATTGAAGGCCGAGTATTTAGCGGTTCCTCTCGGCTTCGGGCTGCTCTGCTCCGCGATCGCCGTCGGATTCTTGGCGATCGCCCATCGCTTCGGGGCCGCGTTCGGCATTCGCGGCGCGACGGGTAACCTGCTCGCGTTTTCGGCCGGGAACGCGAACACCGGATATTTCGGCGTGCCGATCGCGCTCATCCTCTTCGGTTCGGGCTCGGTGGGACTCTACCTTCTTTTCTGTCTCGGATTCATTCTTTACGAAAACACGGTCGGCTTCTACATCCTCGCGCGGGGAACGGCGACGATGCCGGAAGCCCTCCGTCGCCTTGCCCGGTTACCCGCGCTCTACGCGTTCGCCGCCGCGCTCGTCGCGAATCGCCTCGGGCTGAAGATCGAGGGCGTCGCCGCGGATTTTTCCGGCTACTTCCGCGGCGCCTATTCCGTTCTCGGCGTGATGCTGATCGGGCTCGGCGTGGCCGAGGTGCGGACGTTTCGCTTCGACTGGCGTTTTACGCTCGCGACCTTCGTCGGAAAGTTCGCGGTCTGGCCGGCGGCGGTCGGACTCTTCATCGTCCTCGATCGCGGACGCTTCGGGATCTTCGACGAGCGGACCCACCAGATGATGCTCCTGATCGCGGCCTGTCCGCTGGCCGCGAATACGGTCGCGTACGCGACGCTGCTCAAGACGGAGCCGGAGAAAGCGGGCATCGCCGTTCTCCTCTCGACGATCTTCGCGCTCTTTTACATCCCGACGCTCGTCGCGCTCTGGTTTTAAAGAGCGGCGATTCACTTACGGGCGGCGTGGGCCGCCGTGAATCCGAAAAACATCCCGCCGCCCGGATCGGCGCTGATCCGGGCGAACTCCTGCCGGATTTTCTTTCGCGCGGAAGCCGAAGCGGTATTCCCGCTCAGGAAGAGATCCCGCCAGTACGCCATCATCTCGCGTTTCCGAACCCGGTCGCGCGAGTCGACGACCTGGGTACGGAACTCGATTTCGATCTTCCGGAATCCGTTTTTCTCGAGGAGCGTTCCGAGGCGAACGCCAACGAACGGATCGCCGCCCATCCGGAGCTGGTTCGTATTGAACGTCCGCCAATGCCGGTCGAGGGTCCGGCTCGCTGGATAGGCGTACCAGAGTTGATTGAAAACCTCGCGGGCGCAGAGCGTCCCGTTCTTTCTCAGGACCCGCGCGACCTGCGCGAGTACCTTTCCGGGATTCGACACGTGTTCGAGAAGCCAGCAGACGAACGCGGCGTCGAACGACCCGGATCGGAAGGGAAGCGCTTCGGCCGATCCCTGAACCAGCGTCACGCGTCCCTGCCGAATCGGCGTGCGGAGGACCCGCCGCGCCGTTTCGAGTTGGGTTTCCGAAAGCTCGACGCAGGTAATGTGAGCTTTCGGAAACCGTTTTAGGAGTTGGAGGGTTTGTGCGCCCACTCCGGAGCCGACCTCGAGGATGGATTTGCACTTCGTGAAATCCACGTCGGAGTAAATCAGCGGCGCGAGGAATTCCCCCTGCCGCAATAAACGCCGTCGTTCCTGTTCGTCGAAACCGTGAATATAATCAGCCATCGTACTCGCCCCGAAGGAATTTCGCATAGAGCGCGTCCGGCACGCTCAGCGCGGTTCTGCCGCCCAAGTGAATACCATTCAGAATCTCGTCGACGCAAACCCCTTCGGCCAGTAATTCTCCCGCCGCTTCGAACATCCACGTCGCGTGCTCGTCGGCGTCGACCACGATGTGTTCCTCGAGGTAGGTGAGGTCCACGCCGGGGAGGCGGCGGAAGCCGGGTAGGGCCATTCGGAAAAGATCCGGCACGATGGCTTCGGCGACGAGCGCCCACCCGGAGATCTGGGCCTCGGACATGCCGCTCACGGCGTTCATCATTTCGACGGGATGGTTCGCGAGCGCGCTATAGCGGTCGAAGGCGCCGAAAAAGGGCACGACGCCGATGCTGCGAACGAATTGCATGCAGAGCGTGACGTGGGAAGTATGGTTCGCGCCGGCCTCGCAAAGGATGTTTTCCGTGAGGGCGCGCCGGAGGCGGGGATTCCGCGTCCGATCCTTCATCAGGGCGAGCATGGGAACCCAGAGGACGCTGTCCACGTACTGGAGCCCGGCGTACTCAAGGAGGAGGGCTTTCGAAACGGTCGGGGAGTGGAAGACCGCCTTCAGCGCATGATCGCGCATTTGGAGACGGTAAAAATCGACCGCGGCGCGGACGGTCGCCAGATCGAGTTCAGGAGAGACGGCTTCGGATCGCGTTTGGAGCTGCATGACGGGGACCTCTTTTCTCAGGACCGGAGATGCCAGTTCCTATAGTTGAATAAAATCGAATTAAGGATTACATTCGTGTCGTAAATGGAAACATCGAAACTCAAGGTTTTTCTCGCCATCGCGAAAACGGAAAGTATTCGCGGAGCGGCGGAAATCGCGAACCTCACTCCGTCGGCCGTGTCGAAGATCTTTCACCAGCTTCAGGACGAACTCGGCGTCCAACTCCTCGTCCCGGTCGGGCGCGGATTGAAGCTCACTCCGGAGGGTCGGCATTTTTCGGAGGAGTCGGAACGGATTATCGACGAGCTCGAGAGGCTGAAAAAAACGGTCGCGGGCATGTCGGAACGAAAACGAGAATCGCCGATCGTGCTCGCCACCTTCGAGGTGTTCTCGACCTATTTCCTTCAAGTGCTCGAATCTCAGAAGGGGATGGATAAGAAAATCGTCCTCCACGAAACGCTGCCCGGATCGCTCGAGCAAGCGGTAGCGTGCGGAAAGGCCGATTTCGGAATCACTTACATCCCGGTCGCCTTCCCCGAAGTCGAACACTTGAAAATCTCCCGGATCGAGATGGGAACTTTTCGGAAGCGCGGTTCCTTCGAACGCCTTCCTCCGGAGGATCTTCCCTACGTCGTCCCGGTCATGCCGCTTCAGGGAGCGCCGACGCGCCACCAGGGGCTCGACGGATGGCCGAACCGGGCTTTCACCCGCAAGGTCGCCCACGAAGTTACCCTCATGGAGAGCGCGCTCGAACTCTGCCGGCAAGGACTTTGCGGCGGCTACTTTCCGACCTTCATCATCCAGCTTCACAATCGAAGGTATCGCCCGGAATATTCGCTCGTCCGGCACTCGACGCCGAAGCCGGGCACCGCCTGTCATACCGACGTCTATCTCGTGAAACGAAAGAACGAACCGGAGAATCGGAATTCCAAGTTCGTCGGCGGACTCGTGAGAATGGGAACGCGGGTGGCTCCGGGATTCACCGGTTCGTGAGGTTCGCCCGCGAAACGGCCTGGACCGTGTTCGGGAAAAGTTCGCCCAGGCGGTCGAGGATCCACGTCGCGCGTTGATAATTGATCAGGCCACCGCAATAAAAATGATCCATTCCCGCCGGAACGCCGTCGCGAATGCAGAGCGGACTATTCGGGAGTCCGCGCCGATCCGCCGCGCCCTGTACGAAGCCGAGGAAGTTTCCCGCATGGGAGATGATCAGCGATCCGCTCGTGCCCGGCGCGCCGTCCGCGTCGCCGACGAAGTAGGGAACGGGGTTCGCGGCGTTCAAGTAGTCGGGAGGGGCCGCCACGGTTTCACCCAAGGCGACCCGATACTCGCCGCGAACCGCGATGTCCGAGTAGGCGCCCTGCCGGATGAGGACGGAGGAGTTCCCGCGCGTCGTCGTCGGTGGATAACCGATCATGTAATAGGACGTGCCGAGCGGAAAGTCCCGGGTGTTCGCGATTCCGACGTAGGCGGCGGGAACGTAGTTTTTCGCTCGAAGGACGATGAAGTCGCCGCCGCGATCGAGCGTCGCCTGATCGGGCCGGGCGACCATTTCGAGATCGAGGACTTTTTCTCGGCTCGTGTTGGGAAAAACGCGCGCGCGGAAGTCGAGGCATCCGAAACCGGATCCCGCGGCGTATTCGCGCGGGCGGGAGAGATCGCGCCAGTCGGCGGAGGGATTTCGCCCTCCGCAATTCGTCCCGACGTGATGGTTCGTCAGGATGTGGCCGGCGCGGGAAATGAAGAATCCGTTCGCGAACGGGCGGTAGACGCCATCATCCCCCCGTCCGTCGAAGAGGACGGTCACCGCTTGGGCATTTTCGAGAAACGCCCGGTCGGTTCCGAGTTGGTCGGGACGATAGAAGCCTTCCGCCGCCCACACAATATTCAGTTCGAAGAGCAAGGACCCTAAAAGGAAGAAAGTGCGCACTCGTCGGTTCCCCCCGGTTGGACGATGTCGGTCTGAAACCCCTATCTGGGAGGGGTGCTTTCGGTCAATGGCGAACCCCCTCCGCTCGGTCCTAACTGTTAAGGTCCGGCGGGGTTCCCCGACGGCTCTCAAGTAAAAAACCCATATATTTTATGGATTTAACGCAGGGGGTGTAAAAACCGTGTATACCGCTCAACTTTTAGTCGGTCCGGTTCGAAAAGCATACTGAAGAAGAGTTTCCCAGGAAGGCTGAAGGTCCACCTCTATGTTAGTCATCGTTGGCGGAATGTTCGTCTCGGTCTGCGTCTTTGGAGCCTATTGGTTCCATGGCGGGAACCTCATGGTTCTTTGGCAGCCGATCGAACTCATCATCATCTGCGGCGCCGCCGGCGGCGGTCTCCTCATTTCCGCCGAACCGGCCCTTCTAAAAGAAATCCTTCACCAGGTCCTCGCCGCTCTGAAGGGCAAGAAGACCACGAAGGAAGAATACACCCAAACCCTCCTCCTCCTTTACGAGATCATCAAGACCGCGAAGGGAAACCCGCTTTCGCTCGAAGCCCATGTCGAAAAGCCGGAAGCCTCTGAAATTTTCAAGCGCTACCCCGCGGTCGTCGCGAACCATCACGCGCTTCACTTCCTCTGCGATACTCTGAAGGTTCAGATCTCCGCGCCGATGTCCCCGTACGACCTCGAAGATCTCATGGAAAAAGACATGGAAGCGATTCATAGCGCCGAGTTCCGCGCGCCCGCCCAGGTCGCGAAGGTCGGGGACGCGATGCCGGGTCTCGGAATCGTCGCCGCCGTGCTCGGGGTCGTCCAAACCATGGGTAAGCTCTCCATGGGCAAGGAAGTCATCGGTCACTCCGTCGCCGCCGCCCTCGTCGGAACGTTCCTCGGGATTCTGATCTCATACGGTTATATCCAACCGCTCGCCGGAAAAATGGAGGGCCAGATCGCGGATTCGAGCGCGATGTTCAACACGATCAAAGCGGCCCTCATCGCGTTCGCGAAGGATTGTTCGCCGAAGGTGTGCGTCGAGTTTGCTCGCCGTTCCATCCCGCCCGACTGTCGTCCGACCTTCGACGAAGTCGATCGGGCAACGTCGAGCGTCGGTAAGGGTGGCAGCGCGGCCGCCGCGGCGTAGGCGATCGTTCCCGTCCGGATTTATTGAAGTGTGCGGTCTGAAATAAAAAGGAATCCTCGTGGCTGAGAAGCAACCCATCATCATCAGGAAGAAAAAAGGCGGTCACGCCGGAGCGCACGGCGGAGCGTGGAAGGTGGCGCTTGCCGACTTCATGACCGCCCTGATGTGCTTCTTCCTCGTGATGTGGCTTATGGGTTCCGACGAAGAAGTGAAGGCCGCGATCGCGAATTATTTCAATAATCCGACCTCCGCCCTTCGGGTGGATCTTTCGAGTAAAGAAAACGTTCCCCTTGGCGACAAGACCGGCGCGGGTGAAAGCGTACTCAAAGGCGCCGAAGGCGAAGTGCCCGAAGATCTCGTCCAAAAGCCTTCGAAGCCCGTCCTCGAAGGAAACACCCAGGCCGAAGACGCTTCGGACGCCGTCGCGAAACTCGCGAGCTCGGGCGATAAAGTGATGGTCGAAGTCATGCGCTTCTCGGTTCTCGAGAGCGATCTCTTCCAGCCCGGCACGACCGACCAATGGCAGGTCGGCATCGAGAAAATCTTCCAAAAGATCGGCAAGCTCGCGAAGAACCAGGAGCGCGGAAAACTCACGATCCGCGGCGCTTGGGGTACGACCGAAACCGGTAACTACGATTTTCAGGTTGCGCGCACCGTCGCCGTCGCGCGCTTCCTCGTCGACCACAAGCTCGTTGAAGACGAACGGATCTCGACGACGATGCGTCGGAAAAAGCTCGGAGCCGAAGAGGGACGCGCGCCTTCGTCGGAAGCCCCGAGGATCGAATTCATTTTTCAATAGGTGCACGACCGATGCGACCCATGAGCGCCGGCTATTTCGCGTTCTCGCAGAAATGGGCGATCATACCGCTCGATTTCGCGCGGGATTCGAAATACTTCTCGTAGTCCCAGCTGATCGGACGCTTGTTCCAATCCGAATCCGAGATCAGGAGCTTCAGCCGATCGCTTCCGGATTGGAAGGTTTCGACCGCGACGAGTGCGTGTCCGCCGCCGCTCCGGTCGCCGAGCGCGCGCGGTGGCCAGAAGCGACGATCCTCGCCGGTCTTCGCGAGCGTATTCACCCACTGGTCTTCGGCCTTCACCATGTTCTTTCCGATGTAGAACTCGAGGAGAACGGGCACGCCGCCCGCGATCGCGGCCGAAACCCGGGACGTGAACTGGGCGGCGTTCGCGAACTTGATCGTTTTGCAGGCGTATCCGTATTTATCGCCGATCTCCTTGAAGACCGGATCGAAGTTCGCGCCACCCCGCGTTTTCAGGTAATAGTCGTCGGCGATTTGCCGAATATCGGCGTGGCCGAGAGCGCCTTCGAGCGCCTTCCGAAGTTCGCCGTTTCCTTCCCGCTTGGCGGCGAGGAGCTGGGAAAAATAGTTTTCGACGCTGTAGGTGGCGCAGGTATCTCCCCGTTGCTCGACGGTTTCGACGATCGGCTGCATCGCGGAATCGGGAACGACTTTACCTCCGAATAGGATCTTCGTTCGCTCCGGATCGATCACGTAATTTTTCATCTCTCCGATATCTTCGAAGAGATAGCCCGTTGTTTTATATTCGACGTCGACGAGCCGGCCGAGAAAGACCCCTTCGGCCGCTTTGCCGGTATCGACCTTCACGGCCATCTTCGTCCCGACGCCGAATTTGAATCCGTTCTTCGAGACGGGCTCGCCCATTTTTCCGATGGCGGCGACCCACTCTCTTTCGAAAAGTCGGGTGCAGTAGTCGCGTTGGACCTTCTTCAGGATCGCCGGCTTGCCCATGACCGGCCGGCCGGCCGCGTGGGTAGGGGCGCTCTCGATCAGGAGTGCGGCCAGGAGAAGACCGAGCGCGATTCGCTCGCCGCCGGATCCAAAAAAACCGAGATTGAAATTGAAACGAGCCATCCTAGCTCTCTCTTTTTTCACGCCATTCCTCACTTCCTAGTGTGACATCGGAACGCGATTTCGCCCTTAAAAAGGGAGTGTCAGAATTCCGTCTTTTTCGGCACCCCCACTGATCCGATTTTTTGGATAAAAGTGTTTTATTTCGAGTGGTTATCACCGACTTAGGAGGGGTTTCGCCCAATTGACACCCTGCTGCGTCCGGGGTACTCCACGCCTATGAATTTGAACACGCGGTCGATGGTTTTCGGTTCCCTGGTTTCCGCTCTCGTTTTCGCGACGGTCGGCTGCGATAGCCGACACCGAGGACGGGCACCGAGCCCGGCGGCGGAGGGCGGCGGCGTCCCGCTCGCTCCGGCACCGACGCTGACCTGCTCGAAACAGCCCGTCGCGCTCGCCGCGAACGAATCGCTCCTTTCGATCCTCGCGACGAACGATATCCACGGCGCGATCGAACCGAAAATGACGAAGGACGGGAAGCCGTACGGCGGGATGGCCTTCTGGGCCGGCGCCGTGAAATCGGTTCGCGATGGGATGACGAAGCGTTACGGAGAGCGCGGCGGCCTCCTCGTTCTCGACGGCGGCGACCAATTTCAAGGGACGCTCCTCTCGAACTACTCGGAAGGCGCGCTCATGTTCTCCCTCTTCGCCGACGTCGGCTACGACGCCGTCGTGCCGGGGAATCACGACTACGATTTCGGTCCCGAAGGCTGGCTCGTCGACCAAGTTCCCGCGGGATCGACCGGAGATCCCCGCGGCGTGATCAAGAAGCTCGCGAACGCGGCTCCGTTTCCGCTCCTTTCGTCGAACGCCTATCTGAAGGCGTCGTTGAAAACCCTCGACGGAAAACCGGCGACCGTTCAATCCGAAGGCTGCGAGTCGACCGGACCGCTCGACTGGTCCCACGCCGAGCGCCCGGAGTTCCTGAAGTCCTACCTGCTCAAGAACGTCTCCGGCGTACGCGTCGCGATCATCGGACTCGATAACCCGAGCACCCCGACGCTCACGACCGCCGCGAACGTAAGCGATCTCTGCTTCCGGAATCCGGCCGACGAGTACAAGTCCGTCCGGGAATCCCTCGAAGGGAAGGCCGACGTTTTCGTCCTCGTCATCCACGACGGCGACATCAATAACGAAAAGAATCTTACGAAGCTGATCCAAGCGCTCCAGGCCTACCGGCCCGACGCGGTCGACGCCGTCATCGGCGGCCATACCCATTCGATCAATCTCGTGAACTCGAACGGGGTCTACGGCATTCAGTCCGGAGCGAACGGCGAACGGTTCGGCCGGATCGATCTCGTGGTCGATACGAAGGCGAAGAAAATCATTCGCGAAAAAACCCGGGTCGCCGCGGGCGCCATGCTGTTTCAACACGAATGCGACGGGCAGATCGACGCGTTCTGCGAGCAGAACGTGGGCGTGCGCCTGACTTACGAATGCGAACCGGTCGTCGAGACCGAGACGTCGCTGACGAAGATTGCCGCCGGTGAAAAGGACATCGCGCCGATGAAGGACCGTAACCTCGGTTACGCCGAAGCGCCGATTCTAAAGGACGGCGTGAACGAGAGCGCCCTTCTGAACTTCCTGACCGACACGTATCGGAAAGCCACGGGAGTCGACTTGACGTTGATCAATACCGGCGGTGTCCGTACGATCATCGACGTCGGTCCGTTCAGTTACGAGAAGCTCTACGCCATCTCTCCCTTCAATAACCACGCGGTCGTCCTCGGACCGATGAAGGTTCCGACGCTCGTGAAGATCTACAGCCATGCAGCCCGGACCTGCGGTAGAGCGGGCGCGGTGCTCGGTTCCGGCGTACGGGTCACGTACCGCCGCGGCGACTGCAAGACGCCGGATTCCGACGGGAACGATCCAAACGCCGCGGTTCTGACGATCGCCCTCGACGACGGCGGCAAGGACGGCGAAATGCTGTACGACGCCCGCGATCCGGCGAACGTGAAGATCTCGAATCGGGAACTGCGGGTAGGAACCCTCGACTTTCTCGAAGCGGGTGGATCGGGTTACGTCGAATTCAAGGAAGCGCCTCGGCTGGCCGATCTCGGGATTTTCCGGGAAATCCTCGCCGACGAACTCGCGAAGAATCCCGGGAAGATCGAAGCGAAAGTCGACGGCCGTTTCCGGAACGTGACCGCCCCGTAATGACGAGTGTTCCCCGTACGGAATTCGTCCGCCGTGAAAACGGGACGACGACACACGTCGCGACGGTCGATTTCGTCGAACCGAACCTGAATCTGCTCGCCCACGCCCAGACCCTCGAGCTCGAGGTCGGGTCACGGTGCGGCGGCCACGGAATCTGCGGCGGGGACCGGATTCGCATCCTCGATCCGGCGCCTCGGCTCTCCCGGATCACGGATGCGGAGCGACGTCATCTCACGAAAGCCGAGCTCGCCGCGGGTTACCGTCTCGCTTGCCAGTGCTTTCCCGAAACTGTGGAATTTTCGCTCCGGGTCGAGATCGGAATTCCCTGACAGTTCTGGAAGTTTTCACGGTTCTCCGTTAGCCCTACAGGCTATGGCATCGACCCCGACCTGGATCCATCTGATCGGCTTCGCGACGAAGCTCGTCCTCGTCCTTCTCCTCGTCCTTTCCGTATGGTCGGGCGCGATCATGATCGATCGGCGGAAGAAAATCGGCGCTTACGTGACGGATTCGGATTCCGCGCGCGCGCGCGAAATGATCCGTTCGGGAGACGCGGCCGGCCTCAAGGGCTGGGCCCTCAAGGGAACCTCGCTCCAGGCCGGATCGATGCGCGAAATTCTCGCGGCCCCGCAGGGGAGCGAAGCGATCGCCTACGCCCAACGCTCCTACTTGGCCGACCAACGCGCCGACCTTTCGCGCGGACTTTCCGTGCTCGCCACGCTCGGATCGAACGCGCCGTTCATCGGGCTCTTCGGAACCGTTCTCGGGATCATCCAGTCCTTCGGCGCCCTTGCCACCTCGAGCGCGGCGATGAACCAGGTCATCTTTTCGCTCGCCGAGGCGCTCATCGCGACCGCGATCGGCCTCTTCGTCGCGATTCCGGCCGTGGTCGCCTATAATACCTTTTCGACGCGAATCAAGGGCGCCCTGGCAGATTGCGAATCGATCCGCGATCTTTACCTTTCGCGCTTCATCCTTCGGGATCGGGTCTGATGGCCGCGAGTCTCCCGTCTTCGACCGAGGACGATCCGCTCATTTCGGACATCAACGTCACCCCGTTCGTCGACGTCGTGCTCGTCCTCCTCGTGATCTTCATCGTCACCGCGCCGGCGCTGGTAAAGGATACTCTCGGCATCAAGCTTCCGAAGGCCTCCGCCGCGGACGGATCCGCGATCGAGACGCTCGGAATCGCGGTCACTCGGCAGGGCCAGATCCTCGTGAACGGTACGATCGCGACCGAGGAAGCGGTAACCGCGGCGGTGAAGGCCGCGCTGGCTAAGAATCCCGATTCCCAGGCGATCATCGCCGCCGACGGGGATTCCCGTCATGCGGACGTCGTCCGTGCGATCGACCTCGTGAAGAGCGCCGGGATGAATCGGTTCGCCCTCCAAATCGAACGCCCCGAGAAAACGGGTCCATGACTTCCGCGGCGAACGCCCTTTCGACCGATCGCTTACCGTTCTGGCGAAGTCCCCTCGGCGTTTCGGTCGGAATTCACGTCGGATTCGCGCTCACGATCGCACTTGTCCTCTTTCCATGGGGAAGTCGACGCGATCTCGTCGATTTCGAAGTCTACGAGGCGCCGAAGCTCGCCACCCAGGCTCCGATCCAGATCACGAAGCTGATCCCCCCGAAAAAAGAGCCCGAAAAACGTTCCGTTTTCGGGGCGTCTCGGCACGCGTTGATGGACGCGACCGGGGACCCGAACGCGGCGGCGGTGAAGGCCGGGAATACGATCGCGAAGCATCCCGACTCGGAGAAGCTTCGGACCGACGACGCCGACTCGATTCCGATTCCGACGGAGGAATACCTCGTTTCCGCGATGCCGGTTCTCGAGACGGATTTTCGCATCCCCTATCCGGCCGGGGCGCGGAAGGCGAAGGTCCAGGGCCGGGTCCTGATGAAGCTCCTGATCGACGCCGCCGGCGGCGTGCGACGCGCGATACTCATTTCCGGCCCCGGATATGGTTTGAACGAGGCGGCGGTCGATGCGATGAAGAATTTCCACTTTCGGCCGGCGCGAGTCCAGGACCACCCGGTCGCCGTAGAAATTCAATTCGCCTATAATTTCGTTTTGGAACGCTAGCGGAGATCCTTGAAATCGATGAAACCGGTCCTCCTTGCTTTCCTCCTCCTCCTCGGCGAATTCGGACCGTTCGCTGCGAACGCGGCCTCGCCGACGCCCGTCGCGTCGCTCGGGCCGGTTTCGTCCGAAGTCGATCCGAACGCGGCGACGCTCGTCGTCTCCGGGCGCCTCGTCGAAAAAGGAACCCAGAAGCCGGTACCGGACGCGAACGTGTACGTGCTCCCCGCGAAACTCAAGGGGATGACGGACGCCGTCGGCCGTTTTCGAATCGAGGGCGTGCCGGAAGGCGAGTTCGAACTTCTCGTGAACGTGACGGGTTACGTTCGCTATTCGCGCAAGACGGAACAGTGGCCCGCCGACGGCGCCGTCGAACGGACGCTCTATCTCGAACGCGATTCGTACCAAGTTTACGAAACGACCGTGTACGGAAAGCTCGATTCCGGCGACGACTCGGCGAAGAGTTTGAAGGCGTCGCTCGCCCAAAAACTTCCCGGCGCGAACAACGACCCGATCAAGGCGGTCCAGAACATGCCCGGCGTCTCCCGCGCCGCGAGCTTCTCCTCCCAGGTCATCATCCAGGGTTCGGCGCCCCAGGATACCCGGTATACGATCGACGGCCACGAAGTCCCGATCATCTTCCATTTCGGCGGGTTTTCTTCGGTCGTGCTTCCCGAGGCGCTCGAACGCGTCGATTATCTTTCCGCCGGCTACGGTGTCGAGTACGGGCGAGCGATGGGCGGGATCGTCGGCGTCTGGACGCGGAAGCCGGATCGCGACCGGTTGAAGGGTTTCGCCTACGCCGACTTCATCAATGCCGGCGCCGCGATCGAAACGCCGGTCGGGGAGAAGGGATCGCTGACGCTCGGTTTTCGGCGGAGCTATATCGGAGAGCTCCTGAAGGCAGCCGAAAGTCACAAGAAAGACGACAAGAGCGACAAGAGCGACAAGACCGACCTCACGGCCGCGCCGACCTTCACCGACTTTACCCTCGTCTACGATACTCCCCTTTCCGAGCGCGACGATTTCCGCTTCGACCTGATCGCGTCTCAGGACTCGCTCGGGTTCGTCTTGAAGGACCCGCCCGAAAACGACCCGAAGATCCGCGGAAATTTCGACACGAAGACTTCGTTCGTTCGCCTTATTCCGCAGTGGACCCATCGGCACAGCGATCGCACGGTCAGCCGTTTTTCGCTCGGTCTAGGGAAGGACTGGGTGAAGTTCGATCTCGACGACCAGTATTTCCGACTTTACCTCTATACGATTTCGAACCGTTACGAGCTCGAGCATCACTGGACCGAAAGTTTCGCTTCGTATTTCGGGCTCGATAATTCGTTCGGGTGGGCGAGGGTCGACCTGAATTTTCCGAACTTCTATTCCGCCGGCGGGGTTTCGAATCCCGTTTCTACCGGCGAACAGCGTAAGGTCGGGATCGTGTCGACGAGCCAGAACGTCGGCGCCTATCTGAATAACGACCTTCGCCTTTCGACCGCCTGGTCGCTGAAACCCGGACTTCGTTTCGATTACTTCAGTGCGATCAACGAGGCCCACGTCTCTCCGCGATTCGCGATCAAGCGTGCGCTCACGCCCTTCCGTTCGTTTCGTTTCGCGACCGGACTCTACTACCAGCCGCCCCAACCCCAGGAGACGAGCGACCAGGTCGGAAATCCGAATTTGACCGCCCCGCGCGCCACCCACCTCGCGATCGGTTACGAAGAGGATTTTCGGGCCGGCTCTTCGAACGGGTTCATCTTCACGGGCGGGCCGTTCTACCGAAAATTCGATCACCTCGTGATTCCGTCGACCGCGCTCGTCACGAAAAACGGCGTCGCCTCACCGGAATTCTATAATAACGGCGGAACCGGTCACGCCTACGGACTCGAAATGCTCCTCCGCTTGGAGGCGAATCCCTGGAACGGGTGGCTTTCCTATACGATCGGGCGGAGTATCCGCGAGTCGCCGGGCCAGCCGACGTACCCTTCGGCGTACGATCAGACCCATAATTTCAATCTGATCGTCGGCCGGGATCTCCCCCGAAACTGGCGGGTCGCCGGGCGATTCCGGTACGTTACCGGGAATCCGATCACGCCGGTCATCGGCGCCACTTTCGACGCGGATAACGACGCGTACGTTCCGATTCGCGGTCCGTACTACAGCGAGCGCGTCGGACCGTTTTATCAACTCGATATACGGGCCGATAAGAAATGGATCTTCAACACGCTCATCCTGACCGCGTATCTTGACGTCCAAAACGCGACGAACCATAAGAACGTCGAAAACGTGAGTTATTCCTACGACTATTCGAAACGAACCGACGTGACGGGGTTGCCGATCATTCCGTCGTTCGGCGTGAAAGGGGAGTTCTGATGGGGTTCGCGAAAATCTTTCGCCAGTGTCTTCCTCCGATGGTCCTCGCCGCCGCCGCCGTCGGTTGCGGCACGAACGATCTCCCGGATTATTTCCTCCTCGACCGCCTCCGCGTGCTAGCCGCGAACGTGGTCGGCGCCGCCGCGGAATTCAACGCCGGAGACGCCGGAATCCAAGTCGCGTTTCACGTCTCCGATCCGCGCGGCGCCGGCCGCGCGCTCACGTATTCCCTCGAGTCCTGCGTCGATCCCGGAGTCGGGATCGGAGCGACGCCGACCTGCGCGGGGAATCCGACCCGAACGGTGATCACGGCCTCCGGATCGTTCACCCCGGGGAGCGCGGCGACGAATTTCTATGGCGTCCTCACGACGCCCGCGTTCACGATTCCCGCCGCCGGAATCGTCTTCCTCGATCCGCGAACCGGTTCGCCCCGACCCGCGTACCAGCAGACGAATGGGGTCGGCTACCTCGTCATCCTGAACCTCGTCGCGTCTCCGACCGAAGCCGTCACCGCTTTCAAGCGCGTGATCGTTTCGACGAAGGCGACGAAGAACCAGAACCCGACGTTCGGTTCGCCGGCGCTCACGTTTAACGGCGTCGACGCCGCGACCTACACCCTCACGACCGACCTCTTCCCCGTGAACTCCGCCGCGGGGACCGGCGCCGCCGAAACTTATACCCTCGTCGATTCGAATGGGACGCCCGAGACGAAAGTCGAAAAACTCACCGTCACCTGGCTCGTGACCGCCGGCGAAATTCGGTACACCCGAACCGATCCGGGTGTCGAAAACCGCTATACGCCGGCGAACCCGCTTCCGGCGGTGACGAGCGTGATCGTCGTCCTCCGCGATGACCGCGGTGGCGAAGCCGTCACGACCGTGAATAAATAGGCGTCTGGCCTACCTTTTGGTTTAGGCTCACAGGTCATTGAAAGAAAAAACCCCGGGAGATTTCTCTCCCGGGGTCTTCTCAGTGATTGTGACTAGGAATCGATCAATCGAGGCCTGGAACTTGGTCGCGATACCAATTCTTGAGAACTTGCTTCATCGTTTCTTCGTTCGTTCCCCAGTTTTTCGCAGCGTCAGCGACGGTGGCCTTCATGTCAGCCTTGTCGCCGTTCATCGCGGAAAGAACGGCGTTCTTCACGCGAGTGTAGTCGACGCCGTAAAGCTTCTGCGAAAACTCGGCGAAGTCCTTTTCGGTCTTCGCGCGTTGCTTGCCGATGTTCGCCCATTCGTTCAGAGTGCGGGCAATTTGCACGCCCTTCGAAACGGAGAGGTTGTACTTCGCGGCGAGGTCCTTACCGGCCTTGTCGACGATCTTCGCTTCGGCTTGGGCAACGTCGCGAACCATGTCGCGGCCGCCGGAGCCTTTTTTCTTGTTCAACGCATTGCCAGCGTCATCATACAGAATCCCGTTTGGCGAGAGCCACGCCCAGCCGTCATACTGATAAAGCACGCCGTTGAGGTAGTAGGTCCAGCTGTCGTATTGCGGGAGGTAGGAGCTGTTGAAGTACGGATCTTCGAAGTCCATGATCTTCACGAGGCTATTTCCGTAAGCATAATAGTTACAGCCAGGGCTTGGGCCGGCCGCCGCGGTCGCGCAGCCATTTCCATACACGTCAAACCAAGCATAAACGATCGGATCGATGACGATAACGCTGCCGCCGCCGCCCCCGGAACTGCCGTTACAGCCGGCTAGGCCGGCCAGCATCGCAATGCCCGCGAGGCCCATCAGGGATTGATTCAAAAGGGACTTATTCATACCGTTTCACTCCTAAAGTGTTTTGGGACTGAGGTTCAAAACTGAAACCTTCACGAAGCCTTAGTGCAGTCGATGTGCCAAAGGGTCGACGGGAAGAGCTCGACCGATAACCTCCTGATTCTTGGCGGGTTAACGGACAGGGGGACCGTAACAACGCATCGCATTATTGGCAAGTTCGGGGGTGCGAAAAGTGGCCGCGGGGCCACTTCGGTCCCGGTTAAAATCGGTATGGGAGCCGAATAAAGCGGTCCCCACAGAAATAGACGGCCTGAGATGGAGCGTCCGCCGACGGATCGGTACGGGCGAGCCAGTCGCAGCTATCGGAGCCGATTTGGATCCGTAGGGCCGCCGGGCGGATGAGGTCCACGCTGATGCCGTTTTTGCGTAACGGTACGATCAGCTCCGCCCCGGGGTAGGCGCCGAATCCGTCCGGGATCTGAATGGCGGCGACGCGCTCGCCACCGGTCTCCGCGACCGCCGGAATGAAGGTCCGCTCGAAGAGAGACGAGGCGAGGAACGTATACCGACGAAGGGACGTCGACAAATTTCGGTTCGTCGTCGAGTCCTGGTAGAGGACGTCGTAATTCGCCTGGGCGAAGGCGGCGATACCGGTCGGCGCCGCCGCCGAACCTTCGGAAAATGCGGCGATCGTCTTGTAGACAGTGTCCGCGGCGGCCTCCGGAGTCATCGAGCGATCGAGCAGAAGGTAACGATCGCCGGCCTTCACGACTCCGCCGATGCGCTGGGATTGAACTCCCGAAGTCGTGGAAAACATCGTCGCCACCGCGATCGGATTCGGATCGAGCGGGAACGCTTTCACTCCCTCGACGGAACGCAGGTTTCGGAACTTCGGCGTTTCGATCGGATAGACGCGTCCGGGATCCGCGGTCGAGCTGAATTCGACGGCATAGGTCTTCGCCACGTAGTCACCGGTTTCCGTGATCACGGAGGAGATCTTCCCGGCGGCGACGTCGCTTCGACTTTGATTCAGCAGCGAAAGGTAGGCCATGTCCTTCGAGAGGCTCGCGTCCTTCGGAATCGCGAGCGAACGAACGCCGTCTTCCGTCGCCGGATCGTGATAGTAAAGGCGGGCGTCGGTTTCCTCGTTTTTATATTTGTTCGGATTCCACGGATCGAACTTCTCCTGTTCGGCCTTCGGAGTTAAGCCGACGCCGTTCCATGCCTGGACGAGCCGATTTCCAGAACGGATCCACTGGAAGCGATCGAGTTGGAGGACCGAGGTGCGGTTTTTGAAAAGGTACGAGGGAAGAACGTCGTTTCCATCCGCGTCTCGGTAATCGAAGCGGAAGTACGGAAGGTGATCTTCTTCCTGACTCGGGACGTACACCGAGAAGACGTAATCGGGTTTCCCGTCGAGGTTCACGTCGAGGCGTTGGGCCGTCCGCGGGGATCCGTTCGGAACCGCCGGAAGCGACTTGATCGCGCCGGCGACGTAACTCGATCCGCCGCTTCCGCGCACTTCGCGGATAATCTGATACTTCCATTCGGTGTCGCCCTGTTCGATCGCGACGTAATCCTGTTCCGGGCGTCCGTCGGCCGATTGGATGGAGAAAATCACTCCGTTCGGATTGACCGTTCCGCGGACGGGAATCGTTTGGGCGTTCGGCAGCTTGGTTTCCTTTTCAAGCACGACCGACATCTGGAGCGGAACGCGGATTTTTTGGCTCGGGAACCCATCGGCCGAGATCTCCAATACGAGCGTGGCGTCGCTCGTCACTTTCGGATCGAGGATGGTGAGAGAAGTCTCGAGCGTGTGGACCTGGCCCGACATCCAGTTCGAAAGCGTGAGATCCGGCTGATCGATCCGAATCTGACCGAGGGCTTCGTCCCGCTTTGAGAGTGAGAGGTGAGCCTTTACGGTCCGCGCGCTCGTCCAAATATCCTTCAGATCAATGCCGAGGGCGGCCGTGTTTTTCGCGCGGTCCCAGATCAGCGGATAGATTCCTTTGTTTTCCGGCGTGAAGAACGGACGCGGCGAAGCGCGGAGGGCGCGCGAGACATCGAGATTTCCAGTCAAAACGACCTTTCCTTCGGAGTAGGCTTTCGGACGAGCGCCGACGAGGAGACGCGCGATCGACTCGTTCACGCTGAAGCCTTGGGAGCGAATGATGGCGATCGCGCCCGCGACGTACGGCGACGCGAAGGAGGTCCCGCTGTCGAAATCGTAGCCTTGGCGGTCGGTGAAATAGATCGGATCCGCGTCCTGATCGATCGTCGAAAGAATGCTGAATCCCGGCGCGGCGATATCGACGCCGGAGCCGAAGTTCGAGAATTCCGACAACTTGCCGTCCGGATCGTGAGATCCGACGCAAACGACTCCTGTATACTGGCACGGATAAACGAGCGCGTCCGTCGAATCGTTTCCGGCGGCGGCGACCACGATGATCCCCGCGGCCTGGGCGGTCTTCACCGCGTCCCGCATGAGTGGAGAATCGGCGCGCCCGTTCCAGCCGAGCGAGAGATTGATCACGTTCGCTTTTTCGGAGATCGCGTAGAGCATTCCGCGAACGACGGTCGAGACGAGGCTGACCGCTTGATCCGGTTTGGCGATTCCGCCGGTGGTCGGATTCGCGTCTTCGCTGATCACGCGTACACCGAGGATCTTCACGCCGGGCGCGATTCCGCGCACGCCGAGTCCGTTATCGGCCAGCGCGCCGACGACGCCGGCGACCTTCGTTCCGTGCCCGGAGCCTTCGGAAAACTGTTCCGCGATATCGGGCGTTCCGTATTGATTCGAAAATTTGTTCTTTTTGCCCACGAAGTTCCATCCGTGGCAGTCCATCGGGTAGCCGTTTCCGTCGGTGTCGAGCTTCATGTACTGGGCGTCGCAGGCCGTGGGCAGCTTATCCTGAGATTTCGCGTCGGCCACGCAGGCGAGATATTTCTCGAGGTTCGCGCATTCGGCGGGTTTCGTGACGAACTGGCCCGCGAGGTCCGGATGTTTCGTGTCGAACCCGGAGTCGAGGATCGCGACGACGATCCCCTTTCCTTCGTTGGAGGAGGAAGGAAGATTCACGTCTTCTCCCTTCACGCCCTTCACCACGATCGAGGTGAAGTTATCCAGGTAGAACTTCCGCGGGTCGCCGTTGTTCGAAATTCCCCAGAGTTCGCTCATGAGCGGATCGCGTCCGGCGGACTTCACCTTGACCTTCCGGTCCATCTCCACCCTCAGGTGAAGGTGCTTCGCCCGGAGATTCACGTCGGCCGTCGCATTCCCCGGTTGGACGAGGAGCGAAGCCGCCATATCCGACTTTCCGAGCCGAGTGAGGATGCGTTGCTCACCCGGGGTGAAGAGCGGCTCGACGACGAATTGCTTCGTCGCGTTCGCGCTGAAACGGGCGAGGTCGCCGCTCCGGCCGGTGAGGATCAGGTTTTCCGCGTGAGCGGAAAGGGACGAAAGGGCGACGAGTATGGCGATGCGCTTGATCATAGACCGTCTCCGAAATAGCGGGCCTGAAGTTCATAATCCGAAATTTGCCAGTCGACGCCGTTCGTATAGACCTTTAGATCGCTGAAAGGCCCGAGTGAGATCGGACTCGAGACGGTCCCGATCGAATCAGTGACGTAATCCGTTTCGGCGTTCTTATTAAGCGCGCCTTCGTCGCCCTTTCGGAAGCCGCTCACGCGAACTTGGAAGAAGAAGTTCGCTTTGCCGATCCGGTTGAGGAACCGGGAGACGCCGAGGTGCTTATTGATCAGGTAAACCGTGCTCGAAAGCCATTCGGTATATTTTTCCTTCTGATCGCGAGGGGGAGCGTTCCGAACGTGACGCATCACCTTGCGCATCCACGGCTGGATACACCGATTCCAAACTTTATTCGGGTCCTCGATCTTCTCGAACTGCTCAAGCTCCGGCTCGATGCCGTGGTCCGAGAAGTACGCCCGACAACGGTTTCGGAAATCGTCTTCGTCGACCCAGTCGAGGAGCGTGAGGAGAAGTTCCTGGCGGCTCGTCGGTTTGAAGAGGGAGTCTTCGAGCTTCGCGACGCCGCTCGGGTAAAGAACGATATTCGAACGGATTTCGTAAGCCTGGAGCTGGGTCGTCGAGGCGAACATGTCCCGCCGGAAAATCGGAGACCCGAGGTTCAGCGCGGTGACCTGACCCTGGATCTTGTCGAGGATGGCGAGGAGTTTATCCTGAGCGAGATACCATCCAGAATAGTGATCTTCGAACATGACCATCGGCTTGAACTCCGCGCCGTTCGTGATTTCCGCTTCCGCGCGGACCTGACTCCAGTTCGCGGATCCGAGGAAGGAACCCGAAGGATTCTGGTTCGTGCCCGGATCGAGGAGGCCGTTCACGCCGACGGCCTTGCTGAGAAGTTGGCCGATGATCCCGTACGGATTTTTTCCGCTGAGGTTCATCTTCCGGGCGCTATAGAGCGTGCGGGCCTGGTCCTTGACGTTGAACGGGTGGAGCGGATCCGCCGGTGGGGTCAAGGTGACCTTGTTCGTCTCCGCGTAATTCGCCCAGTTCCAGAGGAGGAACTTCGCCGAGCGGGTCTTTCCGGTCAGATCGTGGTGGATGGCGTACGGAGGAGCGATTTCTTCCGCGGTGTCCATCTCGTTGTGGAACATGAGATCGGCGAGCGCCATCAGGAGCTTTTTACGATCCTTGGCGAGCGACGAGTCCTTGGCCTTCGCGTCGTCCGTCACCGAACCGAGGTCGAGCATGAGCGCGTTCGTGTCCGCGGTGCCCTTCTTCTTGTTCGCGGCGACCTTAGCGAGTTCAATCCAGGCCGAGAAGTCGACGGCACCGCCAAGCGAGCGCGTGTTCATCTTCGTGTCGTAGACGGCAAACTGATCGCCTTTCCGCATGAACATGAGACGCTTGAGGATCGCCCATTGACCGGTGACGCTGACGCCGACCGAAGGCGCGATCTTGTTGTAGAGGTTCTTGCCGATGAGGTCCATGACGCCCATACCGGCGAAAGTCGTGAGGGGAATCTGAACTTGGGGAGTGACCTGGTTCACGAACGAATCCGTGATCGTGTACACTTCGTTATCCCGGACGTCGTCGAGAAAGGACTTGAGAGTGCTGAGGACCACGGTGTCCTCGAGGTCGTCGGGAAGGACGGACGGATTTTTCGGGTCGGATGAGACTGCCGGGATAATCCGGTCGGCCGGCACGGACCCACCGATTTCTTTTTGGTAAATTTTCGCCACGTCCGGGGTCGGATCGACGGGAGCCGGATAGAGCTTCGGGTCGAGGACGCACTTTTCGTACGGAGCGGGGAACCCCTGAGCTTCGCATACGCGTTTTTTCGTCGCGTCGAAGGCGGTTTTCAACTTCAGGTAGGCGGGCCAAAGTTTCGGAGCGTCGATCGCCCAATTTCGCTGAGCTTCGGCGTAGGTGCCGCGGAAGGCGTCGAATTTACGGTTAACGACCTTCCAAGTCAGGACCTTGCTCGTGCTCTTCAGGAAGCCCGGAACGAAGAGATTCTTCCAGCTCTCGTTCTTCACAGCTTCGAGCGACGGAATCGGCCGCACGTGGGTATAGGTGCGCTGGTACGAGACCGAGGCGCCGAAACCAAAGTTTTGGAGGTACTTCCGGCCGTCGATGCCGCCGAACGCCCCGACGCTCGCCCCGACGACGAGGTTGTCGACGAGTTGGGCCTTTGAATCGGATCCATAGTAGGTCCCGGTGACGAGCGAACGGGAGGCATTCATGTTGAGTCCGTAGAGCGGCTCGACCCACGGCTTCAGCGGAATGATGTACGGATCGTTCGGGTGATCCTTGAAGTGCGCCATGATCTCGTTAAGCAGGCTCTGTTTGTGCGCGTCGATCCCGTCGGTCGTGTCCTTGAATTGGAGATCTTTATTGATCTTATCGGTGAGGACGTGGATTCCTTGGGCGAGGACTTCCATCTTCACGTAGTGCTTGAGCTCGTTCCAACGAAGCGGCGAAGCCGGATCGCCGACGGTGAAGCGTTCGGCGTGGTCGTTATAGTATTCCTGGGTAACCTGCCCGTTCACGACCGATCCGATCGTGAGATTATTCACGTACGGAAGTTTCACGAGCTGCGACGGAATTTCGTTCGCAAGCGAGAAGATCTGGACCATGTGGTCCCGGCGGGCGGTGATTTTTTCGACGAGGAGAGCCGCGACGTCGGAGGGGTATCCCGCCTGGTCGATGACCGACTTGAGCTCTTCCTTCGTTAGCATTGCGATCTTACGGGCAATCCAACGGGAGTCTTCGTAAGTCGTCTCCTTGAACGCGGAGACGTAGGCATGGGAAAGCATGATGTTTTCGGAGAAAATGCGCGCGAACTCCCAGGGAAAGATATTCACGCTGTTTTCGGAGAGGCGCACGTCGAGGAGCATGAGCGGGATAATAAGCGCGCGCATGGCGCGGTGGCCGGCGATCCAGGCGGTGTTGATCTTTCCGTTATAGAGCTGCTGGACGTCGATCCGCGGATATTCGAGGTTCACGTCCTTCATCGAGAGGACGAGATTTTTTTCGTCGACGCTCTTGATCCAGCGATCGCGGGAGAACTCGGTTTCGAACGCGAAGTTATCGATGAAGTTCCGCATCTGGACGAGCGTATCGAAGTGGAGCGCGAGCTCGTCGTAGTGTTTCGGCATGTCGACGGGGTAGCCGAGCTTACGGAGGAGGGCCGCGTTCATGATCGCTTGGTGAGCGTCCATGTCGACGATGAGGCGGAACGGACGACCATAATATTCGACTTGGCCGCGGTACATTCCGTTCGGCGCGATATCGTTTAGAAAATGCACTTGCGAGGCGGTCGGCGGATAACCGAATTTATCGGCGTTCGAGACTGGGAGCGAAGCGGGCTGCCAGGCGTCGTTCGGGAGGGGGTCGAGCGTCGAGAGGTCGATCCCTTTTTTCGCGAGATCGATCGCGCCGTCGCGTCCGCCGTCCACGGGGTGGCCCTGATACATCAGATCGATCGCGGGAGCGCCCGAAGTCTTGATCTCCATCGGGAGTTCGTTCGGCGTTTCGTTCGCATGGGCCGCCCCGGAGATTCCGGCGAGGGTCAAAGCAGCGACGAGGGCGAGCGGGCGACTTTTCCGCGAGGTAAACATATGACTCCTTAAAGGGTGCCGGGAGGTTATACCGGAACTGACGCGACGTGTAAATAGTGGAGTAAAATACTCAGGTAACAACCTTGAGGGACGGCCTTTTCCGGTAAACATTAACAAATTCATACTCTTAACCACTTTTAAGTCGACTGAAGTCGGGAAACTCTTCTCTATATAGAGAGGCGGGGGTAAACCCGGAGAATGCAAAAACCTCCCCAAGCGGCGGCGTCTCCGGAACAGGCTATACGCGATATCCAGCACTTCGGCGAAGAGGGAGGTGTCGTACCGGTCATCGACGTGGCTGCGACTTCGACATTCCTCGATCCCGCCGACATGGAGCGGACCTTCCAGGGGGAGATGCCGGGTTGCTACCTCTATAGTAGGCACTCGAACCCGACGGTGAATATCTTCGGAAAGAAGCTCGCGGCGATGGAGGGGGCCCCGGCCGCCCTCGGGGTGGCGAGCGGGATGGCGGCGATCGCCTGCGCGATCGACCAGATCTTCCGGAACGAAGCCGCCCGCTCCGGTAAAACCGGCATGGGCCAAGCGGGCGGGCACCTGGTCTGTTCCAATACGGTCTATGGCGGAACCTACGCCCTCTTTAAAAACGTCCTCCCATCCCGAGGGATCGACGTTTCGTTCATCGAAATCACGAATTTCGCGATGGTCGAGCGGGCGCTTCGTCCCGAAACGAAGGTCCTCTACGTCGAAACCCTGAGTAACCCGCTCCTCTCCGTGAGCGATATCCGAGGTTTAGCGGGGCTCTGCCGGAAGCGGAACATCCGCCTCGTCGTCGATAATACCTTCACGCCACTCATCGTCCGTCCGCTCGAACTCGGAGCCGACGTGGTCGTCCACTCCTGCACGAAATACATCTCGGGCTCGAGCGATCTGATCGCGGGCGCGATCGCCGGCTCCGAAGAGTTCATCGCGAGCCTGATCGACGTGAATCACGGCGCCGTCATGCTCGGAGGTCCGGTCATGGATCCACGCGTGGCCCACGAACTTTACCTTCGGATGGACCACCTTCCGATCCGGATGCAGGCCCATGCGAAAATGGCGGAATTCCTCGCGAACCGCATGGCCGAGCTCAAAATCCCGGTGATCTACCCGAGCCTGCCGAACCACCCTCAGCGGAATCTGATCCGCGAGATCGCGAACCCGGTCTACGGCTTCGGCGGCATCCTCACCGTCGACTGCGGTACGCCCGAGCGCGCCCAGGTTCTCGCGACGAAACTCCAGGACGAGAAGTTCGGCCTCTACGCCGTCTCCCTCGGATTTTCCCGGACGCTGATGAGCTGTTCGGCGAAGAGCACGTCGAGTGAAATTCCCGAGGAGGAACAAAAGGCGATGGGACTTTCGCCCGGACTTCTTCGCTTCAGTATCGGGTACGTTGGGGATCCGGAAACGATGTGGAACCGTTTCCTCAAATGTTGGAAATCGAACTAGCGAAGAAGATCCATGCGTAACGAAAAAAACCCCTCGAATTTTTCTGCGCGCCTCAGTCACGTCGCCTTTCTGGTGCCTTCGGTAGAACGCTCGGCTAACGGACTCGCTGCCCATCATTTTCCGGTAGGGGCGGCCGAAGTCTGGGACGGCGAGGGAACTCGGGAAATTTACGTCGGAGGAACGGGGCGCACGGGAGCTCTCCTATTGATGGAGCCGGTACGTGAGGGTGCGTATTCGCGCGCGATGGCCAAGCGAGGACCCGGCTTGCACCACATCGCGGTCGACGTGCTCGATCTCGAAGGCTATCTCGCATCGCTTAGCGGGAGCGGATGGCTTCTCCATCCGAAAAGTATGGAGTCGATCCGGCTTTCCCGAACGGCCTGGCTCGCTCGCCCGGGAATTCCCACTTTGATTGAAGTACACGGACGCGAAACGATCCCGGCGGGTCTCCCGTTCGTCACTGAAATCGCGTTCCCTCCGATCGGAGATCTTCCCCGACTTTTCGGCGCCCTGGGGCTCGACGGCTTGTTTGCGGCCGCGGAGGACGCCCCGACTCTTCGACTCGAGGAAGTGTCCGTCCGTTTCTCGGATATCCTTTCGATCGTGGAGATCCCGACCGCAGAAATCGTTGGGGTCGATCATGCCCAGATTTCGATCCCGCCGGGAGAAGAAATGAACGCTCGCGCGTTCTACGTGGATTTCCTCGGATTGCGCGAACTCGAAAAGGCGGCACCGCTCCGGGATCGGGGCGGTTTTTGG